>NZ_JASCOY010000149.1:0-8504 GCF_029960075.1 Pseudomonas sp. PS02290 | reverse complement strand
CCGGTCCCGCTCCGTGGGCCCGCCGCCATCCGCCATCCATGGCGGGGGGCGGCTCTCGCGGCATCCATGCCGCTCGGCCCACTCCGCGAGACCTGCGTTCAGCCTGCACCCAAGTCGCGATTGGTGTCGTTTGGGCTTTTGGCGTAGGAAGATCAAAAGCAGATCAAGAGCAGATCAAAAGCAGATCGAGGACAGAGCAAACGCTAAGGACTTGTGGGAGTGAGCTTGCTCACGAAGGGGGCGGTACATCCGACAGATATCTGGTGTTTGTGATACAGCATTCGCGAGCAAGCTCGCTCCGACAAGGAGGGGGACTGTCAGCAAAAATGTCGGCGCCTGAGCGGGCCTCTTCCCGGCTAAAGCCGGTCCCACTAAAAGCACCGCATACACCCTGTGGAATCGCCTCGACTGTAGGACCGGCTTTAGCCGGGAAGCCCTTGATCTTGATCTTGATCTTGATCTTCGTGCGCAAGAATTCCAGACGACACCAATCGCGACTTGGGTGCAGGCCGAACGTAGACGACGCGCAGTGGGCCGAGCCGCATGGATGCGGCGAGAGCGCCGTCAGGACATGGATGTCCGTTCGGCGCGGGCCCACGGAGCGTCGTCGAAGTGAGGGAACCCGACGAAGTCGGGCCAAACCGGGAGCAGGCACTTTTGCTTACTTCTAGTGCTTTTTAAAAGTAAGTCGCCGAAGGCGAAACAGTCTGCCCCCAGGCAGACGCTCTTGATCTCCCCTCAGCCCCCTCCAAACCGATGCCGTGCCGGGTTTTTCAGCCACAGTTGCAGTTCGGCTTCGGCCTGTTCCAGCGCCGTGCGGTTGAGCAGGCGGCGGAGCAGGGCGACGTTGACGGCGCGGGCGCGGAGGTTGAAGGCGGTGCTGCGTTCGCCGGCCGCATCGGGCTGGTAAACGCCGAGCTTTTCGTACAGCTGCTGCAGCCGGTTCTGCACGCTGCGCAGCGACAGGTTGCGGCGGGTGGCGATGGTGCGGTCGGTGAGGCCCAGGGCGATGTCCTGCAGCACTTCGTATTCGCCATCACTCAGCCCGGACAACTGATCGTGGGCCTTGAGCTGCACGCCGCGAATCTCGCGGTCGATCACGCACTGCTGCTCGATGAACAACCCCCGCAACGCCAGGCGCAAGCGTTCTTCCGAGGCGGTCTTGAGGATGTAACCGTAGGCCGCCCCCTGGGGCACGATCCGCGCGATGCCCCGCACATAGGCCTCGTCCGAGTAATTCGACCAGAACAGAATCGACGTGTCCGGCTGCTGCCGCCAGATCGTCTTGGCCGCTTCGACGCCGGTGCGGCACGGCATCTGCAGGTCCATCACCACGGCATCCACCGGGCTCTCGCTGAACAACCGCTCGCCGATCTGGCCGTCTTCGGCCTCTAGTAAACGCGTGCATTCCGGCAGGGCCACTTCGATGACTTCGCGCAGGAACGCCCGGTGCACCGGGTCGTCTTCGATCAACAGGATTTGCATGGAACCTCCGTTTCAACGGACGGCGCAGGCTCAACGAAAAGCGGCAGATCTGCCAGCGGCAGGCACACCCTTACTCGCGTTCCCCGCTCGTGGGGCCCGCGTTCGATAAACAACTGCGCCGCCATCAGTTGCGCGCGCACCTGCATGTTCTGAATGCCGCCGCTGTTGAACCGGTGGCCGACGTCCAGCCCAATGCCGTCATCGTCGACGGTCAACTGCAACAGGGCGCCTGTGTGGCTGATGTGGATGACGATGCTGTCCGGCATCGCGTGCTTGATCGCGTTGTTCACCGCTTCCTGAATGATGCGGAACACCGCGACTTTCACCGACTCCGGCAAGCGATCGCCCATGCCGTCGGTGCTGTCCTGCAGACGCGTTTCGATGCTCAGGCCGCTGTCTCGGACGCTGCGCCGCAACAGGTCTTCAACGCCTTCTTCGAAGCCGAACAACTGCAGCACCGTCGGCTTCACTGCATCAATCAGTTGCCGCAACTCCTGCATGCTGTCCTTGAGCGAGCAGGCGATGCCGCGCAAGTCCTCGCCCGGCACGCTGGGCAGGGTTTGCAGGCGGGCGATGCGCCGGTGCAGGCGGGTCATGTCGGCGAGGGTCTGGTCGTGCAAATCCATGCCGACCCGTTGCCGTTCACGCTCCAATTCCTCGGTCAGGCGCAGCGCGCCCTGGCGCAGGCCTTCTTCTCGGGCACGCACCTGGGCTTCGGCGATGGCCAGTTGTTTGGCCTGTTCGGTCTGGCGCAGGGCATACACGTACGAGGCCAGCAGATCGGCGACGTGCTGGGTGTGGCGCACGTCATCCAGGGTGTAGAAATGCTCGGTGTGTTTCGAGCAGCTCAGCGCACCGATGATTTCACCCCGGGCGCGCAAGGGCACGTGCAGGCGACTGCGCAGGCGGGCGTCGAAAATAGGGTGGTTGGCGGCGCCGGGAAAGGCGAAACGTGCGTCGTTCATGGCGTCGTGGGTCAGCAGAAACGCCTGCTCGCCCAACAGCACCGCTCGAATGGGGCTGGTGTGCACCGGCATCGGTTGAGCGACATCGCCCCACAGCGTGTGCACGCCGCTTTCATAGGTGATGTGCTCGCGGCCGTCGAGGATAAACAGGCACACGTCGAGGTGGTCGTGGGGCAGGATCGGGCTGATTTCCCGGGAGACGGCGTCGATCATCGACTGGAAATCCAGCTGGCCGGCGAGGGCGCGGGAAATACCGAGAAAATGATGCAGCACGTCTTCGGCAAGGGTGTGCGGTCGCTGTGCCATGGGCTTCAACCTGTTTTTATTTTTGAAATCTAACGAAAGGGCAGCCGGGACAGTATGGCCCCTGTGCGCTAAAAAGAACGCAGGATCCTGCAGGTCGCTTGCGGGATCCCGCATCAGGTCTGCACGATTGACCACTGACGCTCCGCGCCGGCCAGTGCAGACTCGCCGCGTACTGTTCGTAATAAGGTGCGACCGACGCCGTCGGCCACCCTGCAGCCCCCATAAAAATAACAAGGGTTCAACTATGAAAAGTCGTCGTCATCCGCTACGCCGTTCATTGCTTTGCGCTGCACTGGCCGTGGCGCCCCTGATGGCCCTGCCTGTCGCATCCCATGCCGATACTTCCGACAAGAAGATCGCGCTCTCCAACAATTACGCCGGCAACTCCTGGCGCCAGCTGATGCTCGCCAGCTGGCAGCAGACCACCGACAAAGCCGTCAAGGATGGCCTGATCGCGTCGGCTGACAGTTTCACCACGGCGGAAAACCAGGCCACCGAGCAAGCCGCGCAAATCCAGAACCTGATCCTTCAGGGCTATGACGCCATCGTCATCAATGCCTCGTCGCCGACGGCGCTCAACGGCGCGGTGAAACAGGCCTGCGACGCCGGCATCATCGTCGTCTCCTTCGACGGCACCGTCTCCGAGCCTTGCGCCTACCGCATCTCCATGGACTTCAAACAGACCGGCATCGAGCAGATGGATTACCTGTCCGAGCGCTTCCCCCAGGGCGGCAACGTCCTGGAAGTGCGCGGCCTGGCCGGCGTGTCGGTGGACGAGCGCATTCACTCCGGCATCACCGCCGGCGCGCAGAAACACCCGAACCTGAAAGTGATCGGCGAAGTGAACGGCAACTGGTCACCGACCGTGGCACAGAAAGCCGTTTCCGGCGTGCTGCCGAGCCTGCCGAAAGTCGACGCCGTGGTGACCCAGGGCGGTGAAGGCGTCGGCATTGCCCAGGCCTTCGTCGCGGCAGGCCGTCCGTTGCCGGCGATCATCTTTGGCAACCGCGAAGAAGAACTGACCTGGTGGAAAAAGCAAAGCGACGCCCAGGGCTATCAGAGCTTCTCGATCAGCAGCGGGCCGAGCATCTCCAGCCTGGCGTTCTATGTCGCGCAGCAGTTGCTCGACGGCAAGCAGATGCCCCATGACCTGCTGTCGCCAGCGGTCATCGTCACCCAGCAGACCCTCGACGCCAGCCTGAAGGACCTGCCCAAGGGCGGGATCGTCAGCGAGACCTACAGCGTCGACGACGTCGCCAAGCTCAAGCCCGCCGCTTCCCTGTGAGCTTTTCCATTTGAGCACCGCGGGCCGCGCTGCCTGCGGCCCGCCAAGGAATTCTGACCATGAACGCAAATGGACCTGTGCGGGTGGCCTTCGTCGGCGCCGGTAAATCGTTCGGCGCCGTGCGCGCCCTGAGTGACGTCGACCTGATCGTGCGCGCCGGCGAATGCCTGGGCCTGATCGGCCACAACGGCGCGGGCAAATCGACCCTGATGCAAGTGCTCGCCGGCACCCTGGCCGCCGATTGCGGCCAGTTACTGATCGAAGGCCGCGACCTGCGCGAAGGCTATTCGGTACAAGTGGCGCGTCAGCACGGCATTCGTTGCGTGTTCCAGGAACTGTCGCTGTGCCCGAACCTCAACGTGGCAGAGAACACCCGGCTGATGTCGCCGGCTCTACGCGGCTTCGGCTGGCGGCGTCGGGCCGGTGCGCTGATCGAAGCGATGCTCGAGCAGATTTTCCCCGGCCACGGCATCGACGCCGATGACATCGTCGCTGACCTGTCCATCGGCAAGCGGCAGATGGTGGAAATCGCCCGGGCGTTCATCAACGTCGATGAGCGCCTTGATCTGATCATCCTCGACGAACCCACCTCATCCCTCGACGCGCGGGTCGCCGAGCAGCTGTTGCGCCATGTGCGGCGTTTCGTCGAGGGCGGCGGCAGCATCGTGCTGATCAGCCACATCCTCGGCGAAATGCTCGGCACCTGTGACCGCATCGCGGTGATGCGTGACGGCAGAATCGTTGAAACCCGAGCAGCGCAAGACTTCACCCACGATTCGCTGGTGGAAGTCATGGGCGGCACGGCACGGGAACAAGCGCAGGCGACACAGGACTTCGCCTCCCGACGTGAGCAGGGCAGCCCGCGGGTGCGACAGCGTCCGGCGCGACAAACCGATGAGCGCTCGGTGCAGGCGTTTGCCGGTGAGATCGTCGGGCTGTCCGGGCTGGCCGGGCACGGCCAGAGCCAGTTACTGACCCAGGTGCTGCGCGACTGCATCAAGCGCGGCACCGGCGCCAGTTTCGTCGCCGGCGACCGCCAGACCGACGGCGTGTTTGCGCTGTGGTCCATCGGCGAAAACATCACCATCGGCTCCCTCAACCAGCTCAAGCGCGGCCTGCTGTTGAACCCCGACGCCGAGCAGGCCATGGCCGATGACTGGATGAAGCGCATGAGCATTCGCACCCCGGACATGGGCAATCCGATCCTGTCGCTGTCCGGCGGCAACCAGCAAAAAGCCTTGTTTGCCCGGGCCCTGGCGTCCGACAGCCAGATCATCCTGATGGACGATCCCATGCGTGGCGTCGACGTCGGCACCAAGCGCGAGGTGTATTCGATTCTGATGGAGGAGGCGGGCCGCGGCCGCACGTTCATCTGGTACACCACCGAACTGGAAGAGCTGACCTATTGCGATCACGTGTATGTCTTCCGCGACGGCCAGACCGTGCTCGACATGCCGCGCAGTGAATTGAGCGAGGAGCGCATCCTGCGCAGCTCCTTCGCCGAGGAAACCCCATGAATGCCCCGTTGAATTCCGTTGCCCGCGCACCCGTCGCGACGCGCAACAACGCCGCACGCCGCGCCCGCATGCTCCGCGCTGCCTTGCCGGCGGTGTCGCTGGTGGTCTTGCTGGCGACCATTTTCATCATGCAACCCCGGGCCATGAGCTACATGGGCCTGAACCTGATGCTCAACCTGGCGGTGCCGATTGCCCTGGCAACCATCGCGCAGATGCTGATCATCAGCGTCAACGACCTTGACCTGTCCATGGGCAGTTTCATCAGCTTCGTTGCCTGCGTGGCCGTGACGCTGCTCGATCAACACCCGTTCCTCGGCTGGCTGGCGCTGGCCGGGTGCGTGGGCGTGTATGCGCTGCTCGGTGCGTTGATCCATAGCCGCAACCTGCCGTCGATTGTCGTCACCCTGGGCATGTCGTTCATCTGGGTCGGCGGCGCGATTCTGCTGCTGCCGTCACCGGGTGGGACGGCGCCGCAGTGGCTGCAAGCGTTGGTGCGAATCAAGCCGCCGCTGATTCCGCTGGCAATCATCGTCTGCATCGTGCTCGGGCTGGCCATGCACTTTTTCCTGATGCGCTCCACCGTCGGCGTGGTGTTGCGCGGCGCCGGCGGCAATCCGCTGGCGATCGCCAAGGCCGGCTGGTCACTGCTGCGCATCAAAGTGGCGATGTACGCCATGGCCGGGGGCTTCGGCGTGTTGTCCGGGCTGTTTCTGGTGGGGCTGACCACCTCGGCCGACGCCAACGTGGCGTTGCGTTACACCCTGTTGTCCATCGCCGGAGTGATTCTTGGCGGCGGCGAATTCGTCGGCGGGCGCGTGTCACCCATGGGTGCTGTGCTTGGCGCGCTGACCCTGGTGCTGGCCGGTTCGCTGCTGTCGTTTATCCGCATCTCGCCTGACTGGCAGATCGGCGCCCAGGGCGCGATTCTGATTTTCGTGCTGGCGCTGCGTGCGGCGGTCAATCGTCTGGAGGTACGCCCGCTATGAGCACTTCAACTATTGCAGCGCTGCGCGGCAAGCCATGGCTGTGGTCATTCCTCGCCGCGTTATTGATCTGGGTGGCGACCCTGGTGTTCACCGGCGGGCAGGGCGCAGGCGCGCTACTGTCCGGCGCGCTGGCGTTCTCGACCTTCTTCGCGATCGTCGGCATCGGCCAGATGTTCGTCATCAGCACGGGGCCGGGCAACATCGACCTGTCGATCCCGGCCAACATCGCCCTCAGCGGCGCCCTGGGCATGAAGCTCATGGACGGCCAGGATGCGAACATCTGGCTGGGCGTGGTCGGCGTGCTGGGCATCGGTGTGCTGGTGGGCTGCGGCAATTTCGCGTTGATCCGCCTGCTGCGCATTCCGCCGATCATTGCGACCCTGTCGGCCAGCTTCATCCTGCAATCACTGGCCATCGCCTATGGCCGGAGCGTGCGGGTGCCGCCGCCGGACAGTTTCTACACCTTCGCCACCGGCCGCGTGTTCGGCGTGCCGTATCTGGCCCTCGTGGTGATCGCCGTGGCGGTGCTCATGGGCTACGTGCTGACCCGCACCCGCTACGGTCGCTCGGTGCTGGCCATCGGACAAAACGCCCGCGCCGCTGAACTGGCCGGGATTCGGGTTGGCCGCATGCGCTTCGCCACCTACGTGCTCTGTGCGGTGTTCGGCAGCCTCTGCGGCCTGACCCTGGCCGGGTTTTCCGGCGGCGCGTCGCTGGGCATGGGCGAGGAATACCTGCTGGCCTCCATCGCCGTCGTGGTGATCGGCGGCACCTCAGTGGCCGGCGGGTTTTCCAACGTGCCAGGCATCTGGGGCGCGTCGCTGTTCCTTTACCTGCTGGTGAGCATGCTCAACACCTTCGGCGCCAGTGCCGGGGTGCGGCTGATCCTCACCGGCCTGATCATCATCGCGGTGATTACCGCTGTCAGCGGCCGCAAAAATGCCCGCGCCTGAATTAAGGATCGAACCTGTGTCCGACGACCTCTACGAATGCCATGACAAGCGTTTCCACCGCCTGATCCTGCCCAACACCCAGCTCGAGCGCCTGTACGACCAGTGCCGCTGGGCCGAAGGGCCGGTGTGGTTCAACGACGGCGGGTATCTGTTGTGGAGCGACATCCCCAACCAGCGCATGTTGCGCTGGACCCCGGAGCAAGGCGTGTCGACGTTCCGCACCCCGTCGAATTTCGCCAACGGCAACACCCGCGATTTATTGGGACGGCTGATCACCTGCGAGCACGGTACCCGCAGCGTGACCCGCACCGAACCGGACGGCTCTATCACTGTGCTGGCCGAGCGCTTTGAAGGCAAACGGCTGAATTCGCCGAATGATGTGGTGGTGCACCGCGACGGCGCCGTGTGGTTCACCGATCCGAGCTACGGCATCCTCACCGATTACGAGGGCTATCAGGCCGACGAAGAGCAGCCGGGCCGCCACGTCTACCGCATCGACCCGGACAGCGGCGAGATCGCCTGCATGGCCAACGACTTCGTGCAGCCCAATGGCCTGGCGTTCTCCCCGGACGGGCAGACCCTGTACATCGCCGATTCCGGCCGCTCCCACGACCCCGATGGCCCCCACCACATCCGCGCGTTCGAGGTCATCAATGGGCGTGAGCTGGGGCAGTCGCGGGTGTTCGCGGTGATCGAACCGGGCGTGCCGGACGGCATGCGCGTGGATGTGCAGGGCAATATCTGGACCAGCGCCGGCGATGGCGTTCAATGCTTCGCCGCCGACGGCACCTTGCTGGGCAAGATTCGCCTGCCGGAGAAGGTCGCCAACCTGACCTTCGGCGGGCCGCGCCGTAACCGCCTGTTCATCGCCGCGAACACGTCGTTGTACTCGGTGTACGTGGCGGTGGCGGGGGCTCAGGTGCCTTGAGCGATGAACGGGCAGGGCGCGCGGCGTTTGACACCGCGCGCCCAATCCTTAGAGTTTGAAACGACCGACCACGGTGCGC
>NZ_JASCOY010000148.1:0-8655 GCF_029960075.1 Pseudomonas sp. PS02290 | reverse complement strand
GACCAGACGACACCAATCGCGACTTGGGTGCAGGCTGAACGCAGACGACGCGGAGTGGGCCGAGCCGCATGGATGCGGCGAGAGCGCCGTCAGGACATGGATGTCCGTTCGGCGCGGGCCCACGGAGCGTCGTCGGAGTGAGGGTATCCCGACGAAGGAGGGACCTAGCCAGGAGCAAGCACCCTTGGTTACTTGGGGTGCTTTTCCAAGTAACTCGCCGAAGGCGAAACAGTCTGCCCCCAGGCAGACGCCCTTGATCTTGACGTAGATCTTGATCTCAGCGTAGTCAGCCACACCGCAGATGTACCTGACTTGATACATTCACGACAATCCACCGACACCTGCCCCCCTCACCCTTCCGCCCCGCTCGCCAGCGAAGTAGCATGGCAGCGTCGACTCCTACCCGCGGCCCACTCGGCAGCACCACACGGCGGCAGCACCATGCAGACAACACCCGACAGCACCACCGCCACCGCGCCGAGCGAAGAGCGCCGCTGGAACACCCGCGCCCTCATCGTCGACGACGACATCCCCATCCGCGAACTGCTCTGCGACTACCTCGCCCGCTTCAACATCCACAGCACCGGCGTCACCGACGGCAACGCCATGCGCCTGGCCCTCACCGAAGACACCTACGACGTCGTCGTCCTCGACCTCATGCTCCCCGGCGAAGACGGCCTCTCCCTCTGCCGCTGGCTGCGCAGCACCTCCGACATCCCCATCCTCATGCTCACCGCCCGCTGCGAACCCACCGACCGCATCATCGGCCTGGAACTGGGCGCCGACGACTACATGGCCAAACCCTTCGAGCCCCGCGAACTCGTCGCGCGGATCCAGACCATCCTGCGCCGCGTCCGCGATGACCGCACCGAAGAACGCACCACCCTGCGCTTCGACAACTGGCGCCTGAACAGCGTCCTGCGCCAACTCACCGCGCCGGACGGCCTCGTCGTGCCCTTGTCCAACGCCGAATTCCGCCTGCTGCGGGTCTTCCTCGAACGGCCGCGTCGCGTGCTCAACAGGGAACAACTGCTCGACGCCGCCCGGGGCCGCTCCATCGAAGCGTTTGATCGCAGCATCGACCTCCTCGTCTCGCGCCTGCGGCAGAAGCTCGGCGATGACCCGAAATCACCGCAACTGATCAAAACCGTGCGCGGCGAAGGCTACATGTTCGACGCCCGGGAGATTGGTTGATCCGCTCGGCCGATACCCTGTTTGCCCGGCTGTTTGGCGGGGCAATGCTGGCGATCGTCCTGGCGCACCTGCTCGCATTCGTCTGGTTTCACCACTACGGCCCCAGAATGCCGCCCCCGCCCGGTTGCGATCGGCCGATGGAAAGCCAGATGCAACCGCCACCCGAACGCGACGCTGCAGCGGACGACGACCTTCAGCGCCCTCCTCCACCGCAAGGATGCCGCCCGCCGATGCTCGGCATTCCGCTGGTGCCCTTGCTGTTCCAGCTGATCAGCCTGGTGCTCGCCGCCTGGTTCGGCGCCAAGGCCCTGAGCCGGCCGATCCGCCGACTGAGCGAAGCGGCCGAGCGCCTCAGCGAAAACCTCGACAGCCCGCCCCTGGCCGCCAATGGCCCTCGCGAGGCACGTCAGGCGGCGCAGGCGTTCAACCTGATGCAGGAGCGCATTCGCGAACAGGTGCAACAGCGCGGGCGCATGCTCGCCGCCGTGTCCCATGACCTGCGCACGCCGCTGGCGCGTCTGAAACTGCGGGTCGAGCAGATCGACGAGCCGCGGCTGCACGGGCAGATGAGCCAGGACCTCAACGACATGATCGGCATGCTCGACGCGACCCTGACCTACCTCAACGAACAGCGCACCAGCGAAGCGCTGCAGTATTTCGACGTGCAGGCGCTGATCGAATCCCTCGCCGAAAACGCCCAGGACAACGGCGATGACATTCAGGCGAGCGGCACCTGCCGGCCACTGAAGTCCCAGCCCATGGCCCTGCGCTCTTGCCTGAACAACCTCATCGACAACGCCCTGCGTTACGCCGGGCACGCGCGGGTCGAGATCGAAGACGCCAGCGATCGCCTGCGGGTCAGCGTCATTGATCACGGCCCCGGCATTCCTGAAGACCTGCGTGAAGTGGTGTTCGAGCCCTTCTATCGCGTCGAAAGCTCGCGCAATCGCAACTCGGGCGGCGTCGGCATCGGCATGACCATCGCCCGGGAAGCCGCGCGGCGAATGGGCGGCGACCTGCGCCTCGAAAAAACCCCCGGCGGCGGCCTGACCGCCGTGCTGGATCTGCCGCGAATCTGACCCGGAGCCATCAGCAGGATGGGACCGGGTGAGTTCGGTGGTACTGGCGATGGAGCCCATTGTGGGACCGGTTTTAGCCGGGCATTCGTCAGGCGTTACACCCTAAATCTGACGGTGTTCTGACTGGCCTCTTCCCGGCTAAAGCCGGTCCCACTGAGCGAAGCCTGACGCAAGCGCTCAGGTAACTCCGCCGGTACAAACCCAACACACCCACGACACGCCTTGCCCTGACGCTGCATAAGCCGGAGCACCGCCCGGCATTATCCATCTGATGGGGAGTCAGTCCGATGATCACAGGCGTCAGCGGCAGCAGCAGTTATTCCAGCTACACCAGTGCCAGCACGAGCAGCACCACCAGCACGGCCAACAGCAAGAAGTTCGCCGACGAATTATTGAAGAAACTCGACGCGAACGGCGACGGCAGCATCGACAAGGACGAGCTGAGCTCGTCGCTTTCCTCGGATTCCAAAGACGGCATTACCGTCAGCTTGAGCAAGGCGTTCGGCGATCTCGACAGCAATGACGACGACAGCCTCGACGCCGACGAACTGGCTGCGTTGACGCCTCCGCCGCCACCGCCGATGCAGATGGACGCCGCGTCCTCCGAAGACGAAGCGCAAAACCTGCTCAGTGCGCTGGACAGCGACGGCGACGGGACGGTCAGCAGCGCTGAACTGACCACAGCGTTGAGCAGTTCCGAAAGCAGCGCCGACAGCAGTAAAGTGTTCGATGCCCTCGACACCAACAAGGACGGCACCGTCAGCCTCGACGAACTGACCGCCAGCCTGCAGGCCCAACAACCGCCGCCTCCGCCCCCTGCCGAAGACGCCAGTGACCTGTTCAGCAGCCTGGACAGCGACAGTGACGGCAGCATCACCGCGGCCGAACTGACCAGCGCGTTGCAGGGCACGACAAATTCCGCCAGCACCTCTTCCTCCAGCAGCCAGACCGCCGCTAGCCAAACAGCCACTTCGCAAACCACCACCCAGGCCACCGAAGCCTTGAACCGCATGGTCGCGGCCCTCAGTGACCGCTACAACCTCAACAGCAACGCCACGTCCGGCAAATACGTCAGCACCTCGGCCTGACGAAAAAAAACCGCCGCCGAGCTCAGCCCGGCGGCGGTTTTTTATGCCCGTGCTTTTTACGGGTGTGAACTACTTGACCGGCTGCCGCGCGCGGCTGTCGCCGACCCAGTCCAGCAGCAAGCTATAGGCCACCGCCAGCAACGTCGGGCCGATGAACAGGCCGATGAAGCCGAACGCGAGCAACCCGCCAAACACCCCGAGCAAGACAATCACCAGCGGCAGGTTGCCGCCGCGACTGATCAGGTACGGCTTGAGCACGTTATCGACGCCACTGACGATGAAGGTGCCCCACAAGCCGAGAAAAATCGCCATGCCGTAATCGCCTCTCCAGGCCAGCCACGCCGTGGCGGGTATCCAGATCAACGGCGGGCCCATGGGCACCAGGCTCAGCAGGAAGGTGCCAATGCCCAGCACCAGCGCGCCCGGCACGCCGGCAATCAGAAAACCGATCAGGGCCAGCACCGCTTGCGCCGCAGCCGTGCCGATCACACCGTTGACCACCCGTTGCACCGTGCCGGCCACCAGATCGAGGTAATACTGAGCGCGATCGCCGATCAGCCGTTCCAGCAGACTCAGCACGAACGCCGCCACCCGCGGCCCGTCGCGGTAGAAAAAGAACACGAAGACGATGCTCAGGGTCAGCTCAAGAATGCCGCCGCCGATCTGCGCACTGCGCGCCAGCAGCCAGTTGCCGACCTGACCCAAATAAGGCCGGACGCTGACCAGCAGCGCCGCGCCCTGTTGGTCGATGGTGTTCCAGTAACCCACCAACCGCTCGCCCACCAGCGGAACGCCCGCCAGCCAGGTGGGTGGATCCGGCAGGCCGTCCACTTGCACGTCCTTGACGAACGCCGTTGCGTCGCGCACGTGGTCCGCCAGATTGAAACCCAGCCAGACCAGCGGCGCGAGCACCAGCACCATCCAGCCCAGGGTCAGAATCGCCGCCGCGAGGGACTCACGCCCCTTGAGCGCGCGGGTCAACAGACGCATCAGCGGCCAACTGGCAAACGCCAGCACCGCACCCCAAAACAGCGCCGACCAGAACGGCACCATCACCCACAGGCAGGCGCCGAGCAGCGCGAGCAGGAGAATCTGCACCAACAGGCGATCGTTATTGAACATCGTTCATTCCGCAAAAGAGGGGGTTTAATCCGAGAAGCATACCGTCTAACCACGCAGCCCGCCGCGCGCTCACACCCACGCCAGCCTTAAGGACGGAACCGAGACGGGTCTATGCGTGCTGAAGACCTGTCCGCCGGTGTTTGCGGGCGAATTGACCTTCTATCACTCAGCCCATTCTTTATTAACGGTAAAAGCGATTGTCAGCCAACGATCAGGGCCGGTACCTCCTAGCTCGTCGCCAATTTCATCCCGGATCAGATCCCATGCCTCAAGGGAGCGTGGCGGCAAGCCCGGTGGAACGATGAAGTAAATCTCGATCTGCCTCCCGCGCCCCACTCGGGCCACATAGGCACGGTATGAAAGGAAGCCATGTCGCTGGACAGCATCGCTGGCAACGTCATCAACTCTTTTCTTCATTTCTGGCGGGGTCACCAGCAGAACATCTGCGAGAGCGTCACGAATCGTCGGCAGAGGCAAGGGTAAAACGATGAGACAAACAAGCGCCAACACCGCTGGATCTATGTAAGGCGATAACCATTCCAGCTCTGTGCCCCTGATAATCCAGCCGGTCAGGAACGCGACTAACAGAGCGCCGGTCATTGCAGCGGAGATTGTCCAGGCTTTAACGTCCAGGGCGATGAAGCTTGAATTGAGGCGTTTGTTTGCTCGTCGGCCATAGATGATCATTCCAACGGCGCTCACAAGGGCCACAAAAGCAAAAATGAGCGCGAGATCGAAGTCCAGGTGTCGCCCGCCCGCCATCAGGCTGCCGACGGCCATGATCAGGCCATAGCCAGCGGTTCCAACCAGTAGCGTGCCGGATAAACCAAGCACAATGGGCTCAAGGTGCCAGAACCCCATCGTGAAATTCTTGGTCAGGCGGGCGCGACCGACATCGTTGTGAGAGAAGGCAATCAGCTTGGCAACGACCAGTGCAAAGCTCGTCATGATTGCGTCGATAAGGGTGTATACGCCGTCGAAAATAATCGACGCAGACCCGGTCAGCAGACCGAATACCACCCCAAAAATAGCCAGAGCAAACGTCACAATAATGGAAAGGCGAAGCACGCTTGGCTCTGTCATCTGACTCACGGGTACGATTGGAGGGCGGCATTGTAAACACACGGTGAAGTCAGACCAAACCTGGCTCTGCGGTCTTCAGCGGATGAGTTCGAGGGTCAGGCCGGGATTTTTCCGATCGCCCGCTTCCAGCCGTGCAGCGCGTACGCCTTTGGCTACCAGCGCCTGACGCCACGCTTCGCGCTGATCCCCGGAAAGCGTAACCCGCAAGGTGCTGTCCAGATTCAGGCCACGGGACAGCAAGGTGATCCACGGCTCCTGCGGCTCAGCGGTCAGCATCGGCAGTTCCAGCTCGCCGGTGCTTTTCAGCTCGCGCAACAGGGTCGCGGAAGTCGGCAGCAAGTCCCCCAGCGGCGTGCTCGACTGAAACTGCTCGACGTGGAGGAAAGCCCGGCGGTTACCGCGGGTGATGCCGTACAACGCCACGAGCGTGTTGTCCGCCGGCGCGGCCAGGCGCAGCAGCAAGTAGGACTGACCGTTGTCGGCGCCATACAGCTTGGCATTGCCGAACACCTCGTTGGCCCACAGGCTGCTTTCGCCGCAATCCCGCGCCTGGCACCAGAACAGCAGCTGCGCGCCCTGCTGCTGTAATGCTTCGCGGGCGGCGGTGAACGCTTCGTCGGCGCTGTGCTCGACCGGCAATTGGTAGGTGATGGCGGTGACGTTGCCGCGCCCGGACACTTGCCCGTCGAAGCGCAACTGGCCGCTGATCTTGCGAATCGAGCCCAGCGGGTAAATGCGTTCCAGCTCAATGGCGGGCCGATAATCGACGATTTCCGCGTCTGTCAGCCGCGGCACGATGGGCAAGTCCTGACTGCCGGGAACGTCGGCCGCCTGGGTGGCGACGCTGAGGCCGGTCAGCAGCAGCGTCAGCGCGAGCGTGCGGGTGAACGTCATGGAGGCGCTCATGGCAGGGCAATCGGCGAGGCGGCGGCGAACGCAGCAGGCAAAGCACCCGGGGACGTAATCGGCAGGCAAAACAAAGCCGCGACAACGCGCGGCGAGCATGAAAATAAAACGGTGCGGCGTGGGCAGTGGTCCATCGTGCAGTCTCCTGTTTCAACTGCCCCAGCCTCGGCAGTTGCAGGTCGCAAGTCAAGGCACGGCGAAGAAGCGATTGAAACAGTCTGCAACAGAGCGCGCCCCCGCCTCGTCGTTGAGGTGCAGATGGTGCCCGCCCGGCAAGGACGTCACCGTAAAAGGAACGCTGGCGAGCAGCTCCCGGTTCTGCGCGAGCATGCCCTCCTCGGCCACGATTAACTGTGCCGGACAGCGCACCGCCGTGACGAAAGCCAGCGCCTGCGCTCGCGTCAGACGAATCGACGAGGGCAAGGTCAGTCGGCTGTCGCTGCGCCAGGTGTAACCACCCGGCACCGGCATCAAGCCACGCAGGGCCAACAGCTCGGCGGCCTCACGACTGACCGCGACCATGCCTTTCATCCGCGCCTCCACCGCCCGGTCCATGTCCGGGTAGACGGGCTTGCGCTTGCTCTGCTGCGTCAATTGCGCCTGCAGCGCCGCGCCCATGCGCTCGACCACAGACTCGGGCTCGCCCACCGGCGGAAGCAACCCGTCGATCAAGGCCAGACGATTGACCCGCTGGGGAACCGCCGCCGCGACGATCACCGAAATAATTGCCCCCAGGGAATGCCCCAGCAGAGAAAACCGCTCCCAGCCCATCTGCCCCGCCACCTGCAACACGTCGTGGGCGTAGTCCGGCAAACCATACGCCGAACCCGGCGGGCGGTGGTCGGAGTGGCCATGCCCGGCCATGTCCAGTGCCAGGATCCGCAGCCCTTCAAGCTTGGGCGCCAGCCGCGCGAAGCTGTTGGCGTTGTCCAGCCAGCCATGCAGAGCGATTACCGGAATGCCGTCCTGGGGACCGAACAGATGAGCGGCCAGCTCGATATGGGGCAAGCTCAGGCGGATCTCTTCCACCGAGCAGGTCATGCGCGGGCTCGTTGCAGGGCGGCGTCAGTGGTTGCGCCTTCAGCTCTGGCCGTCCAGCGGGAAAACAGCGTTCTGAGCATGTGGGCGGTGTCCTCGGGATGTTCGAGCGGGAACATATGCCCACCGGGCACGGAAAGATACTCGCCCTCGCGCATGCTTTTGACTGACAGCGCATGGTGACGCCGCACCACATCACTGCTTTCGCCGCGCACCATCGCCAACGGTACGCGCAACTGACGGGCCAGACCGGGGCTGGTGTGGGGCACACTGCGGTAGATGCTGATTTCGGTGGCGGGATCGAAACGCAAGCGCAACCCGTCGCCATCGGCTTGCAGCCCGTGAAGCAGATACGCCTCGAAACACTCGGGATCGAAACGCCGGAAGAGCGCCTTGCCGGCAAAGTAATCCCGCGCCGCCTCCACGCTGCTGAACACCTCACGACGCCCCAACGTCCGGCCCGCAGGCGTGATGCGATCGATAAACCCGAAGCGCTTGGCCGCCCGAATCATCCACTGATCGAACCGGGTCAGCACCGGTGAATCCAGCATCACAACGCCGCGGTACAACTCAGGATGGCGCAGCGCCGCGTGATAATGCAGCACACCACCCAGCGAATGGCCTACGCCCCACACCGGTTGCGCCTGCTCGCGCAGATGATGAATCAACTCATCCACCAACTCCGGCCAGTTGTCCGTCACCGGAAATTGCGGGTCATGGGCATGCTGCTCCAGATGACGAATCTCGAACTCAGGCCCAAGCGCCGCGAACAACTTGCCGTACGTACCCGACGGAAAGCCATTGGCGTGAGCGAAAAACAAAAGTTGAGACATGCCGGCACACCCAGAGCAACCAGAACAAGCCGCGATTGTGCGCACCGCCCGCCAAGCGCGGCAATGACCGGAACTGCCATCGATGAGGCCACTCCGGTCATGGGGAGGTTTATCTGGGTGGGTGTGAGCGCCACGGCAGAGACGCGGAGCGTCTGAGGCGGCATTACCACGCGGAGCGTGGGAACGATCGAGCGTTGGACCGTAAGATTGATGATGCCCAATCCGGCCCCTTCCCGGCTAAAGCCGGTCCCACTCACAGCAGCGCGTGCAGCCAGTGGGACTGGCGGTGACCCTGTGGGACCGGCTTTAGCC
>NZ_JASCOY010000147.1:0-8898 GCF_029960075.1 Pseudomonas sp. PS02290 | reverse complement strand
ATACATTGGCTCTGAGCCCCAGGCGCGGCTGAAGGGCAACCTTGGGGAAGGTATAACCACCATCCATCATCATCGCCCATGCGCTGATGTCCTTGGTTCCAAAGCGACCGGACTGGTAGGTACCTTCCACGTCGAGATCCCAGGTCGCAGTGCGCTGCCACAGCCTCGCACCCCAGCTGCTACGGTTCTCGGAGGCCCTGCCCTGAGCGTTCAATGCAGTGTCACGCTTCACCTGGAACCAGTACCCGTCGACGCCAAAGCCAGCCACCACGTGCGGAGCGCTGACGTAAACGCCGTGGAATGACTGTGTGTGGTTAGGGGCATTGTTGAATTCGCCGTCCTTAATGTTTACGGGGCGAACGGCGAACGTGTCGACAGAGATCTTGCCGGGAAGGGCATAGGTCGCGCGCAGGCCCTGATAGAGCACACGCTGATTGACACCGTCCCGCAGCGTGACAAGCTTGCCGTTGCCAAGCGGCATTTCGAACCGACCAGGACGCAACGTCAACTTTCCAGCTTTGCCGAGCGGCACCGTCACATCGAGGAACGCCTGCTCGACGTCGAAGGGCCCCCGGTTCGGCGGAGTGACCAGGCTGGAACCGTACTCACGATTGTCGCCCAGTTCCACAAAGGCCCGGACGTGCGGCCCCATGTGCAGATCGGCCAGCAGTCGCAAGCGACGCTGCACCGGGTCATTGGCGTCATTCGCAGTGCGCCCGGCATTCTGATGATCCCAGGCGGTGTAGTATGCGCGCGCCTCACCGCCGAGGGAGAGGTATATGTCATCCGAGCCGATCGGGATGTGCTTGATCCTGTCGATCAATGGCGCATCCTTGCTGACGGGCTGCGACCAGTCCTCCGTCCAGCGGATCGCCTGGGGAAGGTTCGGCGTTCCCGTCTGCCCGCCGGGGACCGCCACGGCAGCGCGGGGCTGCGATCGTGGGGGGCGAACACCGGGTTGCGCCTGGCTGCCCATCGGGCCACCTGCGGACTCGTCCTCGGTGCTGGCCGGAGGCACCGATTGCGCCAGGGCGACAGTCGACCCGGTCATGATCGCTGCTCCCAGCAGACAGCCGCACACGATCGTCTTGGAACCTTTCAACACAGCCTTCTCCCAGACGACGCCCCTGTCTGCCGCAGTCCAGCAGCCCCACAAGCGAGGTCGTTCACATCATTTTGAAGTTCTCTTGCGTAGTCTCGCGCGGGCTAATCCGCAATCGCGGAGATCAAGCTGCGGACAGCAGGATTTCCGATAGCTGCTGCGGTATGTCGATCATCACGTCGTGCCCGCACTCTTCGGCTGCAAGTCCTATCGCGGTCCACGAGGGATCCTTCTGCGCCTTGGCAAAATAGCTGTCGAACGTCGGCATCGCAAAGCCGGTAGCGCGAACGTACGTTTTGCGTGCTACGCGATCGCGCGCGCCTGACAGGACGATAGGCTGGATTGCGACCCCTGATGGTTGCGGGGTCATCTTCGCCTGCACCCAAACTGCTCTGGCAGTATCCTTGATGCCGAAGACCTCGGCTTTTGGCGCGGGTCGTCCCGCCTCGCCTTTGGCGATCGCGTCCTTGAGCGCCTGTTGAAACTGCGGCGAGTTGAGATCTATTACGCGTTGTCCATTTTCAGGCACGAAGGCATCCACGAAGACGACAGAGGCCACCTTGTTCCCGATCTTCGCGAGCGCCGCGGAAACGGGCCAACCGCCATACGAATGTGCGACCAGCACCGCGTCCTCGATGTCTTCCCATGCAAACAGGTTCACGATGTCGTCGATGTGTGTCTGGAGAGTAATCGAATTGGACAAAAGGTGCGAACGGTCCGCCAACCCGGTGAGCGATGGTGTGTAGACGGTGTGTCCCTGAGCTCGCAGCAAAGCCGCTACATCGCGCCAGCACCATCCGCCATGCCATGCGCCGTGTATCAGAACGAAACTGCGCTTCCTGGCTGGCGTCACCGCCATCGCGGGCACGCCCGAGGCGGCGGTGGCTGATGCAAGAGCCGTATAAAGCGCAGATTTGATGAGGGATCGCCGGTGCATACGGTATTATCCTTTGAAGGCAGGCGAGATCACTGAGCCGGAGAAGGAATGACCGACACTGCGGAGCCAATGGCGATGCGCATCAGATCGGTGCCGACGACGACGTTTCCGTTCGGCCAGTGCGAGAGCGCGCGACGCTTGAGCGCCGCATCGGTGTTGGTCTCGTCCTGCGGGCCCGGCCGCGAGATGTGCGAGAATACGGCAAGCTTCGGGTGCGCCTGGCGGAACACGTCGCCTGCCTCTTCGGCGCTGGTGTGATGCGCGATCGAAGGCTTTGCCCATGCATCGTTGACATGGCTTGCCGCAACGATGCTGGCTTCGTGCACCAGCAGATCAGCGCCGGTTGCCTGTCGGACGACCTCCAGATCGTATTTGGTGTCTCCGGACAGGACCACGGTGCGCCCCTTGTACTGGACCTTGTAGCCGACGGCAGGCTTGATCGCCGCGCCGTGATCCACCGTGAAGGCCGTAACGCGCACCCCATTCTTCTCGAACACGACGCCGTCTCGCGTGAACTCATGGACGTTGAGCTTCTCCGCCGCGGCGGTCACTTCGTTGTCGTGACGACGGATCACCAGATCAGGCTCGAACATCGCCTGCATGCCGGCAGCCACCTGCTTGATGCCAACCGGGCCATAAAGCTCGAAAGGGGCTGTCCGACCATTTTGCGGCGAAGGCAGCAGGCTAGTCGACCACAAGTCACCCAAGCCGTTGACATGGTCGGAGTGATAATGGGTGATGAACGTGGCATCGATGCTGCCCAGCTTCACGCCCAGTTGTGCAAGGCGGATGGAACTTCCACGCCCTGCATCGAACACCAGATTGAGGCCCCCGACTTGCACCAGCGTCGAATACCCGAAGCGTGCCGGGCTCAACGTGGGCGTTCCCGTGCCCAGCAGCGTCACGACCATGTCAGCTGAGGCAAGCTGGGTATTCGCTGCCGGAGCGGGCGCAGGCGCGCTCGCTTGGGCAAAAGCCGGCGCACCGGTTTCGGCACTGCCGAGGAGCAGGAGAAGAGAAGCAACAGTTTCACGCATTTTCGACATCCATCTTGTTGGGTTTTCGGTGAGACCCGGATTTTCACGCCGACAGAGCTGGTCAGGCGACCTCGCTCTCCCGGTAGCGCACAAACGAAAGGGCAATTCCGCCTATCAGTGTCCCGCCCGCCATAAGGACGGCGACAAGCGACAGGGAGGCGCCGCTGGCAAACAACAGACCGGCAACGATCGGGCCCATCGCAGCCCCCGCCCGGCCTATGCCGATGACGAGGCCCGTGCCACCCGCCCGAAGCGCGGCGGGAAACGACTGCGCGATCACTGCATAGAGGCCCGCAGTCGCCCCATTGGTGAAGAAACCGCCGATCGCCGCGAGCAAAGAGAGCGAAGCGAGCGTGGTGAAGCCCTGGCCGAATGCAGCGATGGCCACCGCGCCCAGGAACATCGAGCCTATGACCAGCAGGCGCACCCCGACTTTCTGCGTCAACAGGCTGAGCACGAGCGAACCGCTAGCGCCGCCCACGTTGGCCCATACCAGCACCCCGCCAGCCGATGCCGCCGGGAAACCCAGGTCCGCCACGATTTTGGGGATCCACTTCATGAGAAAGTAGAAGGTCATCATGTGCATAGCGTAAGCGACGACCAGCAGCACTGTTACGGCTGCAATGCCGGGGCTGAAGAAGGCTGCGACGCCAACGCGCTCAGGCGCTTCATCTTGCGGGGGCAGTTCAAGAAGCGGGGCACGCCCTTGGCGGGTCATCGTACGATTGATCTTCTCCAGAGCGCCCTTCGGACGCTTGTGGAGCAGAAACGCGATGGTTTCTGGCACCAGCCATAGCACCAGCGGAATAAAGCAGGCGGTCGCAACCGCACCGAATTCGAAAACCGACTCCCAGCGTTCGGTGAGTTCGAGCAGTTCGCTGGCAATCAGCCCGCCTACGATAGCCCCGACGGGATAGCCGCCCGCCATAACCGCGACCGAAAGATTGCGTCGCCGGGCGTTGGAGCATTCGGCCACGATGGCATTCGTGGCCGCAAGCATCCCGCCGATGCCAAGCCCCGTGAAAAGCCGGAAGATCGACAGGGTCGTCACATTCGGCGCCATCGAGGCAGCGAACATGCCGAAAGCCATAATCACGAGGCAGTTAAGGATAGTGGGACGTCGCCCGATGCGATCGGCCATCGCACCCAGCACGAAAGCCCCGACGCCCATGCCGATGAGCTCCATCGATAGCACCGCGCCCAAGGCGGCGCGATCTATACCCCACTCTCTCGCGATTCCGGGTGCCGCGAAGCTGATCGACAGCACATCGAACCCGTCAAGCGCATTGAGCGCCGCGGCAAGCGCCACAGCGAGGATCTGACGGGAGTGCATAGGCTCACGCGCGATCAACGCGCGAGGATCGGGAGAAGAGGTCGACAAGAAGCCATCCCGAGCGCGCGCGCGGATTTCGATGTCGCTTTTCCGCACGTCGGGGCCGGGGGATTGTGCCTTGTTCATTTCACCTCTCATGCCAGCGCTGAGACTGTTCTTCGCAGTCTGCATCGTCATGGATCTATCAGGGAGAGAGATGCGGGGCGTATGCTTTTGCGCGCGTTCGATATAACCCAGCCAAATATCTCGGATTGCATTTTTGGCATATCAAACGAGCAGAGAGGTATAAGACATTCCATCCGCAGCGAGTTAGGCGTGGCGAAACAAACTCACCGCGAGAGGATGCTGCTTTGGCCGAGACGCTCGTTCTAATACCCGGACTGCTTTGTGATGCCATTATCTGGAAGCATCAGGTGGCAGCTCTGGGCGAACGATACGATATCCTCATACCTGACCTCACCCGTTTCGCATCGATTGAGGCCATGGCTGCCTCGGTGCTAAACAAAACATCGGCGCAGCTTTCCGTCGCCGGTCACTCGATGGGCGCGCGTGTCGCCATGGAGATGGCGCGGATGGCTCCCGAACGCGTAGAGCGTCTGGCCTTATTGGACACCGGCATCCATCCGATGCGCGCGGGCGAACCGGAGAAGCGAGCGCACTTGGTTGAGCTTGGGCAGCGTGAAGGAATGAGAGCAGCGGCGGACGCCTGGCTGCCTCCGATGGTCGCGCCCGGAGCTCTTGACGCCGACCCTTCGCTGCGCTCGGATCTCTATGCTATGGTCGAGCGAATGAACCCCGCGATTCATCAGGCTCAGATTACGGCCCTGCTCACGCGCCCGGACGCGCGGCAGGTCTTGCCGCTGCTGCGCTGTCCGGTACTCGTCGGCGTGGGGGAACTGGACGCATGGAGCCCGCCGGCCCAGCACCTCGACATCGTTGATGTCGTGCCGCAGGCGACTTATGTCGTCTTCGCTGGCAGCGGCCACATGGCCCCGCTCGAAGCGCCTGAAGCAGTTTCGCAAGCGCTCTCGGAGTGGATGCTGACCCCCCTATCGAAGGAGCACGCGCATGAATGATGCCGCCCGTTTCGGCATCGAACATGCCTGCGAGCGCCTGATCAAGCGCTTTGCGCAGCTTAACGACGCCCACGACCACGATGCCCTCGCCGAAATGTTCGTGAGCGAGGGCAGCTTTGCCCGGCCGACAGACCCGACCAATCCCGTCACGGGCCGGGAGGATATCCGCGCGTTCTTTCGCGACCGTCCCAAACGGATCACGCGCCACGTCATGACGAACATAGTGGTCGAGGTCTTGGACGAAAACGCTGCGTGCGCCAGAAGCTACGTCGTCCTCTATTCCGGCGAAAAAGGCGCGCAAGTGCTCCTCGGTGACTTCGATGACACCTTCCGCCGCGACGATGACGGCGCATGGAAGTTTCAGAGCCGCGCCGGCTCCCTCGCATTCGGCTGAGTAAAGCGGCCGGACAGCATGACATGGCCGCTGCCAAGCGCAGCCGCCCCAACAGGATTGAACGAAATGGCACGGATAATCGGTGGCATCGGAACCTCTCACGTCCCGACGATCGGCGTCGCCTACGACAAGGGACGCCAGGCGGATCCCGTCTGGGCACCTTTGTTCGACGGCTACAAACCGGTCGCCGAATGGCTTGCAGAGAAGAAGCCGGACGTGTTGCTATTCTTCTACAATGATCATGCCAGCACGATGTTCTTCGACCTTTACCCCACCTTCGCGTTGGGCATCGGGGACCGCTTCCCCATAGCCGATGAGGGCGCGGGTCTGCGCGATCTGCCGCAAATTCGCGGGAACGTAGACTTCCAGGCGCATATCGGAGAATCGCTGGTCAACGACGAATTCGACCTTGCGTTCTTCCAGAACAAGCCCATCGATCATGGAATTGCATCACCGCTTCCGCTCATGTGGCCCCACGAGCCGGACTGGCCGGGGGTCGTCGTCCCCATCGCGGTCAATGTCCTGCAGTACCCGCTGCCCACCGGCCGGCGCTGCTATCGCCTGGGCCAGGCAGTGCGCCGCGCCATTGAAAGCTATCCAGAGGACCTTTCGGTCGTGGTGGTCGGCACCGGCGGGCTTTCGCACCAGATTCATGGGGAGCGAGCCGGCTACAACGACACTGATTGGGATATGGAATTTCTCGAGCAGCTTTGCGACACGCCGGAAAAGCTGCTCCACTTGCGCCACGCGGATTACGTGCGCCTCGGCGGCGCCGAAAGCGTTGAGCAGATCATGTGGCTGGCAATGCGCGGCGCCCTGCCCGATCGTCTGACCGAAATCCACCGTAACTACTATCTGATGACCACCACGGCGATGACCGTCGTGGTCTATGAGGAGGCAGGTGAGCGCGCGCAGCCTTCCGCAGCAAGCACCAGCGTGGAGGCCTGACCGATGTTCACCCAGAACCCGCAGACCGTCGGTATCGAAGAACTCACCGGCACGTACGTCTTCGATCTGCGTACCTGCAACCGTACACTGGCGTTTAACCGTTTCTTCTGGAACATGATCCGTCCGAAGTATCGCCAAGCCTTCCTCGACGACGAGGAGGCTGCGATGACGGTAGCCTCCCTTTCGGACGAGGAGAAGGCACTCGTGCGCGCGCGTGACTGGCTGGGCATCGTCCAGTATGGCGTCAACTTCTTCGTTCTCGAGAAATGGGCACGCGTAGTGCGGCGGACGAACCTCGAAGTCTATGCCATCATGCGCGGCGAGACGCTCGAAGAGTTCATGCAGACCCGAGCAGTGCCGCACGCCACCTGAACTGACGCGGCCCGCGATGCCCTTTTCAAGGTAGGGCAGCGCACGCTAGGATGGCGGCATGGCGCGCTACCTCGAACAACGATTGAAGATCCGGCATTTGCGCGTGATTGAGGCTCTTGACCAGCACAAGAGCCTTCTGCGGGCCTCAAAGGCGCTCGGCGTCAGTCAGCCCGGTCTCAGCCGAACCTTGCAGGAAGTCGAAGATATCGTCGGCTGCGAACTGTTTGAGCGGCATCCCCGGGGCGTGCAACCGAACGCTGTCGGACGCCTGCTGGCAAGAGGCGCCCAGCGTCTCCTGGGCGGCATGCGCCAGATCGAGGCCGACCTCGGAGAGCTGTTCGAGGAACACAAGCGAACGATCCGCGTCGGCGCGCTGCCTGTCGCGGCGCACGGACTTTTGCCGACGGTGATTTCAGACGCGACCGACCGAGGCTCCCACCTCGGGGTCGAGGTCATCGAAGGTCTGACGACGCAATTGCTGCCCGCCCTGCATTCGGGCGAGATCGACGTCGTGGTGGGCCGCCTCTACGAGCCGGATGCACCCGATGGCCTGATCCGGCGCGCACTCTATAGCGAGCCCGTCGGTCTCATAGCCCGCAGCGACCATCCCCTGTTCGAACTCGATGGCGTGACTGCAGAGGACGTGCGGCGCTTTCACGTCGTCTCTCCGGCCGTGAGTACTCGCGTCGAACACGACGTGCGTACCGCGCTCTCCGCCATGCAGGTAGACCTAGATGTGTCCATTCGGTCGACATCGGTCGGGTTCATGCGCGAGTTGTTGCTAACGGGAAATTTCATCTCGGCGATGCCGAAGGTCCTTGTTGCGGGCGACCTGGAAAGAGGGCTGCTTCGCCTCATCCCGATACCGCTTCCGGCCCCGCCGCGCCGCGCGGGCATCATTTACCGCGAAGGTTTGAGCGACGCAGGCAAATTACTTGTAGCGGCCATCGGTCGCGAGGTTGAGCGACTGGCGGCTAGTGGGATCATTGATGCGTTTAACGAGGATTGAGCCGGTCGGCCGGCTGCACAACATAAATGCCTGATTCGGAAGGTCCTAAGGTGTAGCAATACCTCGCAGCTCTGCGGGTGAGCATGCGGATGGATGCGATGGTCGCCGATGCGTTTGATGGTGCAATAGTGGTTTCCCGGTCCTTCGCGATGCGGCGGCATAGGCCAAGCCATGCGAAGATACGTTCGACAGCCCATCGTCGAGAGTACCGAGCCTTTTGATACGTTCAGCATCCAGTTCTAGATCCCCACGTGCTGACGGTTCGCTTCGCTCAATGGCCAGATCGTCAAACTCTGGCGGGATTTTTGCTATTTGCCATGCGGCTCAGCATCACCATCACCCGGCCACCTTCCGCCTCCTCTTGGCTTACCTGACGGCGCTTGTGGTAGAACTTCGCGCATCAGGGGCAAACTTGTTCGTCGTCTTGCTCATCGTAGACCCTCACTCTCAGGAGTTGCGGCCTCGGGCAATCCCGGGGCGGTCCATACCGGTGTTCAGCGTGTTGTAGAACGACCGCAAAATCGTAGGCCACGCATTGGCCGTAGTGTACGAAAAACAGGTGTTTTTCGACACCTGACACCCTTACCGTATATCTGTGCCCGTTTAATGTGACGCCCCCATCTAGGGCATACCTTGCTTCGAATCGCTCGATATCAATCTGCAGCGCATGCGATGCCCCGGTGGCGTTTC
>NZ_JASCOY010000146.1:0-8927 GCF_029960075.1 Pseudomonas sp. PS02290 | reverse complement strand
AAGCTCGCTTCCACAGAAGCGAGGGTCGCCTCGGGATTTCAGCCGTTTCGTAGGACTTGTGGGAGTGACCGGGGTGGCGCTCCACCTTGCTCACGAAGAGGCCGGGACAGCCACCCACTTTCTCTGGTTATTGACAGTCAGCCTTCGCGAGCAAGCTCGCTCCCACAGGATCGTGGGTCGCCTCGGGATTTCGGCCGTTTCGCTGGACCTCCTTACATGAAAACGCCCCGAAACAGTCGGGGCGTTTTTTTTGCTCAGCGTTTCAGCTTTCAGCTTGCCGCTGTCTTCAACCTACTTCGGGAAGGCTGGCGGGTTGACCCCGGTCATTTCTTCCATGACGCGGACCACTTGGCAGCTGTAGCCGAATTCGTTGTCGTACCAGACGTACAGCACAACGCGGTTATCCATGGCGATGGTCGCCTCAGCGTCAACGACGCCGGCGTAACGCGAGCCGACGAAGTCGGTGGACACCACTTCCAGGGAGTTCACGAAGTCGATCTGTTTGTGCAGATCGGAATACAGCGCGGTGTGGCGCAGGTATTCGTTCATCTCTTCGCGAGTGGTCGCCGTCCCCAGGTTCAGGTTGAGGATGGCCATCGAGACATTTGGCGTTGGAACGCGGATCGCGTTACCGGTCAGCTTGCCGGCCAGCTCGGGCAGTGCCTTCGCCGCAGCGGTGGCGGCGCCGGTTTCGGTGATGACCATGTTCAGCGCGGCGCTGCGGCCACGGCGATCGCCCTTGTGGAAGTTGTCGATCAGGTTCTGGTCGTTGGTGTACGAGTGAACGGTTTCAACGTGACCGTTGACGATGCCGAACTTGTCGTTGACCGCCTTGAGCACCGGCACGATGGCGTTGGTGGTGCAGGATGCCGCGGAGATGATCTTGTCATCGGCGGTAATCTGCTGGTGGTTGATGCCGTGCACGATGTTCTTCAGCTTGCCCTTGCCCGGCGCCGTCAGGACCACGCGGTCGATGCCCGGGCACTGCAGGTGCTGGCCCAGGCCGTCGGCATCACGCCATACACCGGTGTTGTCGACCAGCAATGCGTCCTTGATACCGTACTGGGTGTAGTCCACCTCGGCCGGGTTCTTGGCGTAGATCACCTGAATCAGGTTGCCGTTGGCGCAAATGGTGTTGTTGGCTTCATCGATAGTGATGGTGCCGTCGAAAGGCCCGTGGACCGAATCACGGCGCAGCAGACTTGCGCGCTTGACCAGATCGTTTTCAGCACCCTTGCGGACCACGATGGCGCGCAGACGCAGGCCGTCTCCGCCACCGGTTTTTTCGATCAGGATGCGTGCCAGCAGACGACCGATGCGACCGAAGCCGTACAGGACGACATCAGTGCCCTTGCGCTCGCCGGAGTTCTGCTGGCCAATGACTTCGGCCATTTCTTCGCGGATGAATTCTTCAGGAGTGCGGCCATTGGCTTCGGCCTTGTACTTCACCGCCAGCTTGCCCAGGTCCACCGAAGCGGCGCCCAGTTTGAGCTCGCTCATGGCTTTGACGAGGGGGAACGTCTCGTGTACGGACAACTCGCTGGCGTCGGCCTGGCGGTGACGCGCAAAGCGGTGTGCTTTGAGAATCGCGATGACTGAACGGTTGATCAGGCTGCGGCCATAGATCGAACTCACCACATTATTATTGCGGTAGAGCTGACCGATAAGCGGGATCATCGCCTCGGCGAGGGCTTCACGATCGATCCATTCACCAAGACACTGGTCGGGCTTCTGAGTCACGGGAACCTTCCACATGTAGGGGCTGAAAAAAGGGACTACATTATGCACAGGCCTTTGTTTATGAGCAATCCAGACTTTTCACGAGCTGGAGCACTACATAATTCCCGGCGCACAAAACTGACAGCGTCTCTGCGGATTAGTTACACTCCCCGGCTTTGCCGCAACGCCTGGAGCTTTAACTTCCGTGCCCGTTCTGCGCCTTCCGATTCTGCCTGCTGCAGCAGGCAAACAACATTGGGGTAACCTCCCCGGTGCCGCCCTGAGTCTCGCCATCGCCGAGGCTGCCAGCGCCGCGAAACGCTTCACCCTGCTGCTTACCGCAGACAGCCAGAGCGCCGAGCGACTGGAGCAGGAACTGAAGTTTTTTGCCCCTGATCTGCCGGTCCTGCATTTCCCCGATTGGGAAACCCTGCCCTACGATCTGTTCTCGCCCCATCAGGACATCATCTCCCAGCGCATCGCCAGCCTGTACCGGCTGCCGGAGCTGGTGCACGGCGTACTGGTGGTGCCGATCACCACCGCCCTGCACCGTCTGGCGCCGACCAGTTTTCTGCTGGGCAGCAGCCTGGTCCTCGACGTCGGCCAGAAGCTCGACGTCGACGCCATGCGCACCCGCCTTGAAGCCAGCGGCTATCGCTATGTCGACACGGTGTACGAGCACGGCGAATTCACCGTGCGTGGCGCGCTGATCGACCTGTTTCCGATGGGCAGCAAACTGCCTTACCGCATCGACCTGTTCGATGACGAAATCGAAACCCTGCGCACCTTCGAGCCGGAAACCCAGCGCTCCATCGACAAGGTCGATTCGGTGCGTCTGTTGCCCGCGAAAGAATTCCCGCTGCAGAAGGAAGCCGTGACGCGCTTCAAGGCCCGCTTCCGCGAGCGCTTCGACGTCGATTTCCGGCGCAGCCCGATCTTTCAGGACTTGAACAGCGGCATCACGCCGGCCGGTATCGAGTACTACATCCCGTTGTTCTTTGAAGAAACCTCCACGCTGTTCGACTACCTGCCCCAGGACACCCAGGTGTTTTCCATGCCGGGCGTCGAAGCGGCGGCCGAGACGTTCTGGAAGGACGTGCGCAACCGTTACGAAGAACGCCGTGTCGATCCTGAACGTCCGTTGCTGCCGCCGGCCGAGCTGTTCCTGCCAGTGGACGACTGCTTCGCGCGCCTGAAGAACTGGCCGCGGGTGGTCGCCAGCCAGGACGACGTCGAAAGCGGCGTTGGCCGCGAGCGTTTTCCGGCGCAGGTGCTGCCTGATCTGGCCATCGAAGCCAAGGCCAGCCAACCGCTGGCAGCGCTGTCGAAATTCCTCGGCGAATTTCCCGGCCGCGTGCTGTTTACCGCCGAATCCGCCGGTCGCCGTGAAGTGCTGCTGGAGCTGCTCGAACGCCTGAAGCTGCGCCCGAAAACCCTGGACAGCTGGCAGGAGTTCGTCGACAGCAAGGAGCGTCTGGCAATCACCATCGCGCCGCTGGACGAAGGCCTGGTGCTGGAGGAGCCGGCGTTGGCGCTGGTGGCGGAAAGCCCGCTATTCGGTCAGCGGGTCATGCAGCGTCGCCGCCGCGACAAGCGCGCCGACAGCCACGCCAGCGATGCCGTGATCAAGAACTTGGCCGAGCTGCGTGAAGGCGCGCCGGTGGTGCACATCGACCACGGGGTCGGCCGTTATCTGGGGCTGGCAACGCTGGAAGTCGAAAATCAGGTCGCCGAGTTCCTCATGCTGGCCTACGCCGAGGAAGCCAAACTGTATGTGCCGGTGACCAACCTGCACCTGATCGCCCGTTACACCGGCAGCGATGACGAGCTCGCGCCGCTGCATCGCCTGGGTTCCGAGACCTGGCAGAAAGCCAAGCGCAAGGCCGCCGAACAGGTCCGCGACGTGGCCGCCGAGCTGCTCGACATCTATGCCCGCCGCGCGGCTCGCGAGGGGTATGCCTTCGCCGATCCGAAGCTGGACTACGACACCTTCAGCGCCGGCTTCCCGTTCGAAGAAACCCCGGACCAGCAGACCACCATCGAGGCCGTGCGCGCCGACATGCTCGCGCCCAAGCCCATGGACCGTCTGGTCTGCGGCGACGTCGGTTTCGGCAAGACCGAAGTGGCCATGCGTGCAGCGTTCATCGCCGTGCATGGCGGCCGGCAAGTGGCGATTCTGGTGCCGACCACCCTCCTCGCCCAGCAGCACTACAACAGTTTCCGCGACCGTTTCGCTGACTGGCCGGTGACGGTTGAAGTGATGAGTCGCTTCAAATCGGCGAAAGAGATCAACGCCGCCGTGGCCGACCTGGCCGAAGGCAAGATCGACATCGTCATCGGCACCCACAAGCTGCTGCAGGACGACGTCAAGATCAAAAATCTGGGGCTGGTGATCATCGACGAAGAGCACCGCTTCGGTGTGCGTCAGAAGGAACAGCTCAAGGCCCTGCGCAGCGAGGTCGACATTTTGACCCTCACCGCGACGCCAATCCCGCGTACCCTGAACATGGCTGTGGCCGGCATGCGCGACCTGTCGATCATCGCCACCCCGCCCGCGCGTCGCCTGTCGGTGCGCACCTTCGTCATGGAGCAGAACAAGCCGACGGTCAAAGAAGCGTTGCTGCGTGAGTTGCTGCGCGGCGGTCAGGTGTACTACCTGCACAACGACGTGAAGACCATCGAGAAATGCGCGGCGGACCTGGCCGAACTGGTGCCGGAAGCACGCATCGGCATCGGCCACGGGCAGATGCACGAACGCGATCTCGAACAGGTGATGAGCGACTTCTACCACAAGCGCTTCAACGTGCTGATCGCCTCGACCATCATCGAGACCGGCATCGACGTGCCGAGCGCCAACACCATCATCATCGAACGCGCCGACAAATTCGGTCTGGCCCAGCTGCACCAGTTGCGCGGCCGGGTCGGGCGCAGTCACCACCAGGCCTACGCCTACCTGCTGACGCCGCCACGCAAGCAGATCACCCCGGATGCGGAGAAGCGTCTGGAGGCAATCGCCAACACCCAGGACCTCGGCGCGGGCTTCGTGCTCGCCACCAACGACCTGGAAATCCGTGGCGCCGGCGAACTGCTGGGCGATGGACAGAGCGGGCAGATCCAGGCGGTGGGTTTCACCCTGTACATGGAAATGCTCGAACGCGCGGTCAAATCGATCCGCAAGGGCGAGCAGCCCAATCTCGACCAGCCGCTGGGTGGCGGTCCCGAGGTCAATCTGCGGGTGCCGGGGCTGATTCCGGAAGCCTATCTGCCAGACGTGCACACGCGCCTGATTCTGTACAAGCGAATCGCCAACGCCGCCGACGAAGAGGGCCTCAAGGACCTGCAGGTCGAGATGATCGACCGCTTCGGGCTGCTGCCGGAACCGACCAAGAATCTGGTGCGCCTGACCTCGCTCAAGCTGAAGGCCGAGCAACTGGGCATCAAGAAAGTCGATGCCGGTCCCCAGGGCGGACGCATCGAATTCGCGGCGGAGACCCCGGTCGACCCGCTGACGCTGATCAAGCTGATCCAGAGCCAGCCCAAGCGCTACAAGTTCGAAGGCGCCACGCTGTTCAAATTCATGGTGCCGATGGAGCGTCCCGAGGAACGCTTCGCCACACTGGAGGCGCTGTTCGAACGCTTGACCCCACCGCCTTCCAAAAAATCGGCTTAAGGATTCACCATGGGTTTGATCCGCTCCTTCACCCTGCTGCTGGTGCTGTTTGCCCCGGCGGCCTTCGCCGATGGCACCTATCAGGTGGAACTGATCCTGTTCCGTCAGAACGGCGAGCCGGCGGCGACCAATCAACCCGCGCCGGAAGACTGGGCCGCCGGGGCGCAACGGCTGGGCGCGGACAGCCAGACGCCCACGGCGCTGGATACGCTGGTGAACAAGCTCGAATCGAGCGATGACTATAGAGTGCTGCTGCACACAGCTTGGCAACAGGACCTCAGTGCCACGCCGAGCAAGGTGGCGATCAGCGACGGCCAGGAGCAGTTCGGCCATTTCCCCATCGAGGGCACGGTGAGCCTGGGTCTGGCACGCTTTACCGACATCGACGCGAACTTCTGGGTCAACCAGCTGGACAGCCACGGCGTGCTGGTGACCAGCGAGCGCATGCGTCAGGCCACTCGCGTCAGAAACGGAGAACTTACTTATATGGACAACGGAAGCCTCGCCATGCTGATCAAGGTTTCCCCCGTCCAGCCACCGCGTTGACGCAGGCCTAGACGTGGCGTCCCTACTGGAAAAAGCCCTCGCCCTGCCGTGGGAACCGCTGTTCAAAACCCAGGCGGTCGAGCGGGGTCTGGAGTACGCGCGGCAGAAGCGCGTGATGCTCGAACACTTGAGCGGCGATGTGGTGCGCACGGTGTGCCGGGGTTCAAGCCTGGAGAACTACACCCAGACGCTGTTGTTCAAGGACCCCGAGCGCACGCGCAATTTCATTGTCGGCAAATGCACCTGCCCGGTCAGAAACAACTGCAAGCACTGTGCGGCGGCGCTGTTCTTCTTGCAGGACCCGGCAAACAGCCCCGGCATTCTTGCAGCGGTGGACGGCGAGCCAACTGCGCGCAGACCGAAAGTCGTCGAGCAAAAACCCAAGTTGCCCGAGCGCCTGGAAAAGAACATCAAGCCCGAGCCGCGGCTGATTCTCGCCAGCTTCGAGTACAGCGCCTACGAGCCGCGCAACGGCAAGATGCAGCGGCACATTCAGCACCGCGCCGCCCTGGCGTTTCGCTACCGTGAATCCTATGTGTCTGGCGTGCCCGCCCCCGGCCGTGGCGGCGACATCCTGTGGCATCTGCCGGACGAAATTCTGCGCACGCGCCGCCATCCTGAGCGTGAAGGCGAGTACCGCAAGCAGCTTCAGGAACTGGGCTTTCGCATCGCGACCCGGCAGAGCAAGGCGCTGCCGGACAGTGCCGGCGAGATGTTCGAACTGCCCACCGACAAGGCCTGGCTGAGCTTCATTCTCGATGACCTGCCCCGGCTGCGCGCCGAAGGCTGGCAGATCGAGATGAGCGAAGACTTCGGCTTCGACGTGACGCCGGTGGACGATTGGTATGCGGTGGTCGACGACGAGCCGGAGCGCGACTGGTTCGATCTGGAGCTGGGGATCATCGTCAATGGCGAGCGGCTGAGCCTGCTGCCGATTCTGATCAATCTGCTGCGCACGCACCCGGAATTGATGACCGCCAGCGGCATCGCCAAGCGCCGCGACGACGAGCAGCTGCTGGTTCAGCTCAACCATTTCACCCAGCGCGGCGGCGTGCCGATTCAGGTGGCGCTGCCTTATGGCCGGCTGAAACCGGTGCTGGCGACCCTCGGCGATTTTTACTGGCGCGAGGACGGCAACAACGCCATTCGCCTGAACACCGCCGACGCCGCGCGGCTGCGGCAGCTCGATGACCTGCCGCTGGTGTGGCAGGGCGGCGACCGGCTGCGGCAGTTTTCCGAGCGACTGGTGAACATCAAGGACGTGCGCGGTGAGGTGCCGGAGGGCCTGAACGCCACGTTGCGGCCTTATCAGCTGGAGGGCCTCAGCTGGATGCAGGCGCTGCGCGAGCTGGAAGTCGGCGGTGTGCTCGCTGATGACATGGGCCTGGGCAAGACCCTGCAAACCCTGGCGCACCTGCTGCTGGAAAAACAGGCCGGGCGTCTCGACCGGCCGGCGCTGGTGGTGATGCCCACCAGTCTTATTCCCAACTGGATGGACGAGGCGAAGCACTTCACGCCGCAACTCAAGGTGCTGGCGCTGTTCGGCACCCAGCGCCACCAGGATTTCAAACGGCTGCAGGATTACGACCTGATCCTGACCACTTACGCGCTGCTGCCCCGAGACGTCGAAGTGCTCAGCCAGCAACTGCTGCATGTGCTGGTGCTCGATGAGGCGCAATACATCAAGAATCCCACCAGCAAAGCGGCTCAGGCGGCGCGTCAGTTGAATGCTCGGCAGCGTCTGTGCCTGAGCGGTACGCCGCTGGAAAACCACCTGGGCGAGTTGTGGTCGCTGTTCCATTTCCTGATGCCCGGCTGGCTGGGGGATGCCAAGCAGTTCAACAGCAATTACCGCACGCCGATCGAGAAGTTGGGCAACGAGCAGCGTCTGGAGCACCTCAACGCGCGGATCAAGCCGTTCCTGCTGCGCCGGACCAAGGAGCAGGTGGCCACCGAGCTGCCGCCGAAAACCGAGATCGTGCATTGGGTCGAGCTCAACGACACCCAGCGCGATGTGTACGAAACCATGCGCCTGGCGATGGACAAGAAGGTCCGCGACGAGATCACCCGTAAAGGCGTGGGGCGCAGTCAGATCATCATTCTTGAGGCGCTGCTCAAGCTGCGTCAGGTCTGCTGCGACCTGCGGCTGGTCAACAGTGCGCCGGTCAATCCGCGGCAGTCGAGTTCGGGCAAGCTGGACAGCCTGATGGAGATGCTGGAGGAGTTGTTTGCGGAGAATCGCAAGATTCTGTTGTTTTCGCAGTTTACGTCGATGCTGGAGTTGATCGAGGCGGAGTTGAAGCAGCGCGGGATCGCGTATTCGCTGCTGACCGGGAAGACCAGGGATCGGCGGGTGCCGGTGCAAGATTTCCAGAGCGGCAAGCATCCGATCTTCTTGATCAGTCTGAAGGCGGGTGGCACGGGGTTGAACCTGACGGCGGCCGATACCGTGATTCACTACGATCCGTGGTGGAACCCTGCGGCGGAGAATCAGGCGACGGATCGGGCCTATCGGATTGGTCAGGATAAGCCGGTGTTCGTGTACAAGATGATTGCGCGGGGGACGGTGGAGGAGAAAATTCAGCATTTGCAGCAGGAGAAGGCGGCGCTGGCGGCGGGTGTGCTGGATGGGCGCAAGGCCGGGGACTGGAAGTTGCAGGATGAGGATATTGCGGCGTTGTTTGCGCCGTTGCCGGTGGTGGCCAAGAAGATCAAGCGCTAAGGCGGGTGTTTTTAGGATCAAGATCTTTAAGATCAAGATCACAAGCGTCTGCCTGGGGGCAGACTGTTTCGCCTTCGGCGAGTTACTTGGAAAAGCACCCCAAGTAACCAAAGGTGCTTGCTCTCGGTTTGGCCCCTCGTTCCTCGGGGTTCCTTCACTCCGGTCTCGCTCCGTGGGCCCGCGCCGAACGGACATCCATGTCCTGACGGCGCTCTCGCCGCATCCATGCGGCTCGGCCCACTCCGCGAGACCTGCGTTCAGCCTGCACCC
>NZ_JASCOY010000145.1:0-8933 GCF_029960075.1 Pseudomonas sp. PS02290 | reverse complement strand
ACGCGGGCCCCACTGACGGCCCGCGTGGCTTTTAGTGGGACCGGCTTTAGCGGGGAAGAGGCCGGTGTGTTCGACATCACTTTTGCGGTGTGACGCCGAATGCCTTCCCGGCTAAAGCCGGTCCCACTAGGTGAACGCGGTGTGCCAGCTGGCACCAAAACCCTGCACGGTGTGCTTTTTTGAGGCGAGCGCAGGCTCTTTCAACAGTGAGTAAGAAACCATCCACCCAGGCCGGCCGGGGCTTTCACCCCCATGGCCCGGCTTTTGCTTTTGTTGAATCCAAACTTGGATACAAGATGGAAGCCTCCCATGCATGACCTCCAACACCCCCATATCGGCTGGACGATCAACGAATGGCTGACGGCCTATCAGACCGGGCAGTTGTCCCCGGAAGTCCTGCTCACGCTCCCCAGCGCTTACCCGGAAACCGATACCGCGTGGATCGCCCGGGCCAGTCAGGCGCAGGTTAGCGAGCAGCTCGAAGCCCTCGCCGAGCGGCTCGCGGCGTTGAACGGCGACCTCACCCAATTGCCGCTGTACGGCGTGCCGTTCGCGATCAAGGACAACATTGACGCAGCCGGCTGGCCGACGACGGCGGCGTGCCCGGAATTCGCCTACGCCGCGAGCAAGGACGCGACTGTGGTGGCCCGACTGCGCGCAGCCGGGGCGATTTTGATGGGTAAGACCAACCTCGATCAGTTCGCCACCGGCCTGGTTGGCACGCGTTCGCCCTACGGCGCCGTGCCCAACAGTTTCAATCCCGATTACGTCAGCGGCGGCTCCAGCTCTGGATCGGCGTCGGTGGTGGCGCGAGGATTGGTGGCGTTTTCGCTGGGCACCGACACCGCAGGCTCTGGCCGGGTGCCGGCGGGCTTCAACAACATCGTCGGCCTGAAACCGACCAAGGGCCGTTTGCCCAACACCGGGCTGGTGCCGGCGTGCAAGACGGTGGACTGCATTTCCATCTTTGCGCTGACCGTGGACGACGCGCAGAAAGTTGCCGATCTCGCTGAAGGCTTCGATGGCGATGACGCCTATTCCCGCCACAACCCTGGCACAGCGCCGGTAGGCTTTCGCGCAGCAATGAAGCTGGCGGTGCCGGATACCCTGGAATTCTTCGGTGATGCACATAATCAAGCCGTGTTCGAGCAGGCGCTGCACCGTTTGAGCGGCATGGGCGCCGAGATCACCCGCATCGACTCGCCCCGTTCAAGGCCCTGGCGGAGCAGTTGTATTACGGCCCGTGGGTCGCCGAACGCACGGTGGCCCTGACCTCGATGCTGGAAACCAACCCCGACGCCATCAATCCTGTAGTGCGCGGTATTGTCGAAAGCGGTCTGGCTTACAGCGCCTGTGACGCCTACCGCGCCGAGTACCTGCGCGCCACGCTGAGCCGGCAGATCAACGACGCGCTGACCGGTTTCGACGCACTGGTCGTGCCCACGTCCGCGACCTTGCGCACCCAGGCGGAAATGGCTGTTGAGCCGGTTCTCTACAACTCGCAGTTCGGCTTCTACACCAACTTCACCAACCTGGCGGACCTCTCGGCCCTGGCATTGCCTGCCGGTATGCGTGCCGATGGCTTGCCTTCGGGCATCACCTTGATTGCACCGGCATGGCATGACACCGCACTTGCCCGGTTTGGCCAGCGCTGGCAGGAAAGCGTCGGCTTGCCCATGGGCGCAACCGGCCGCGCAATGCCAGCGTCGCCAGCCCCGACACCTTCGCCAGCGACTGCACCGCGCGGCAGTGTGCGGGTTGCCGTGGTGGGCGCGCACCTGACCGGCATGCCGCTGAACGTGCAGCTCACCAGCCGCGATGCCGTGCTCGTCGAACAAACCCTGACCGCAGGTGACTACCGGCTTTACGCCTTGCCCGGCACCGTGCCGCCCAAACCGGGGCTGGTGAAATCTCCAGGCGGAGCGTCGATCATCGTCGAGCTGTGGGACATACCGCTGGCGCGCTTTGGCGAGTTCGTGGCCGAGATCCCCGCGCCGCTGGGCATCGGCAACCTGACGCTGAAGGACGGTCGCAGCGTCAAGGGTTTCATCTGCGAGCCTTGGGCGATTGATGGCGCGCTGGACATCACCTCGTTCGGTGGCTGGCGCGCGTACATCGCCAGCCTGAAAAAAGCCTGACCCGACGCCTGACGCGGTCCCAGGAAAACCACTGCGTCACGCCCCACCATTCTTCGAAGGAGCACCCAGGCCATCATCCCTTCACAGAAACCCAAACTGCGCCCGGACAATATGGCCGAGCGCATCTATCAGCAGCTCAAGGAAGACATCTTCGAGTTCCGCCTGCTGCCGGGGGATCGCTTCAGCGAAGGCGAGGTGGCCGAACGCGTGCAGGCCAGCCGCACGCCGGTGCGGCAGGCGCTGTATCGGCTGGAGCGCGAAGGCTATCTGGAGGTGCATTTCCGCAGCGGCTGGCGGGTGAGGGCGTTCGATTTCACTTATTTCGAAGAGCTTTACGACGTGAGGATCGTGCTGGAATGCGCGGCACTGGCGCGTCTAGAGACATTAGATCTGGAGCAACACCCGGTCATCGACGAGCTGAAATGCACTTGGCTCGTCACGCCCCCCGAGCGCCTGCAAGATGCCCAGCAGGTTTCAGCGCTGGATGAGCGTTTCCACTGCGCACTGCTGGAGGCGGCAGGCAATACCGAAATGGCGCGCCTGCACCTGGAGATCACCGAGAAGATCCGCATCATTCGCCGCCTGGATTTCACCCAGGCGGCGCGCATCGAGGCGACCTATGACGAGCACTCTCAAATTCTCGACGCCGTGCTCAACGGCCACACAGGGCAGGCGCAGCAGTTGCTCACGCGGCACATCGAAGTCAGCAAGCAGGAGGTGCGCAAGATTACCCTGCACCGGCTCCATGTCGCCCGGCCATGAGCTGACGTCTGCACCTCACATCAACGGCAAACGACAAAGCACTCAGCGCGGGTTGCGCCGCTCCGCCACTTCGGCCAATACCGCCAGGTCCATCTCGCCCTGACCATGGTCGATGGCGTCCTGCAAGTGGGCGCGAATCATCTCGGCGCTCGGCATCTCTACCGACACCTGACTGGCCGCCGCCAGCACCAGATCCACGTCCTTGAGCCCAAGCACTGCCTTGAACGCGGCGGGCTCGTATTTGCGTTCGCCGATCAACGCGCCATAACCGGCGTACACCGGGCCGGGGAAGATCGTCCCCGCCGCCAGTTCCACCAGATCGGCCGATTTCAGGCCGTGGCGGGTGACCAGCACGGCCGCTTCGCTCATCGCCTCGATGGCCGAGACCAGCATGAAGTTCATGGCCAGTTTCATGGCGTTGGCGCTGGAGGGTTTGTCGCCCATGCGCCAGGTCTTGCTGCCGATCAGGTCGAACAACGGCTGCACTGTCTCGACGGCTTCAGCGGAGCCGGCAGCCATGATGTTCAGCTTCGCGGCGGCAGCCATGTTGGGGCGGCCCATCACCGGCGCGGCGATGTAGTCGATGCCCTGCGCGGCGTGCAACTCGGCCAACTCGTCGGCGAAGGTCACGGAAATGGTCGCCATGTTGATGTGGATCAGCGGGCCCTGGATTGACTTGAGCAGACCGGAATCCAGCAGCACCGCGCGCAGGGCCTTGTCGTCGGCGAGCATGCTGAACACCACGTCGGCGGCGAACGCTTGCGCAGGCTCGGTGACCGCCGTGGCGCCTTGCTCGACCAATGGATGCGCGGCTTCAGGAGAACGGTTCCAGACCAGCAGTTCATGACCGCCTTTCAACAGATTGCCAGCCACGGCCTGACCCATATTGCCGAGGCCCAAAAAGCCGATTTTCATGGGGATGCGCTCCAGTAGAAGGTGGGATGTGCGGCGCACACCCGTATCACCCACCTTGAGACAGTTGTCTTGGCGAAAACGACGTTATGGGTGACAAACGGCTGCATTGGCCCAGCATTCCAACGCTTGGAGGTCACTCGCCGTTGGGTGGCCTGAAGATCGTCAGGGCTACAGGCGCCGCAAGTCAGTGCCAGGCCCTATCGATTCAGCGCGGGACGAACGTCGCTTTTCCGGGAGGCGCTAATCGTATTTTCCGGTCCTGTGGGTCAGGGCAAGAATGAAGTCCACCAAGTTGGAAAATCCCTTGTGTTCTTTACGCGCAGGGAGGTAGAGCAGGTGGACCTGCAGCGGCGTTGGGCGATGATCGCGTAGCACTTCCACCAAACGGCCGGTGGATAAATCATTGATCACTGATAGTTCGGGCTGCAGTATCAGACCTGCGCCGCCCACTGCGGCCTGACGCAGAGCATGACTGTCGTTGGAAGCAAAGCATCCATCTCCCGTCCAGCAGTAGCCGTCAGCGTTGTGTAACGGCCATTGAATACAGCCATAGACAGACAAGTGTCCAAGACACGAGTGGCGCTCCAGGTCGCGGGGGACCTGCGGCGTGCCCCGTTGCAACAAGTAGTCCGGCGCTCCGCAGATCACCATTTGGTAGGGCGGAAGCCGGCGTGCGACCAGCTCTGAATCGGCCAGCGTCCCTACCCGAACGACTAAGTCAAATTGGTCATCGATCAGGTTCACATAAGCGTTGCTCAGAATGAGTTCGATTTTCACGGCGGGATAGAGGCGTAGATAGCGGGTAACCAACGGAGCAATCCATGTGGCTCCCACGCTGTGTGGCGCGCTGATGCGGATCATGCCTCGCGGATTCGCGTGCATGGATTCAATGGTGTTTTCGGCCAGTTTAATCTGGTTGAGTACCCCGCGAGCTGTCTCGCAATACACCTTGCCCGCCTGGGTCAAGCGTTGGCTGCGAGTGCTTCGTTCCAGCAATCGCATGCCGAGTAACTCCTCCAGCTGCCGTACGTGCTTTCCCACCATGACCGCAGACAAACCCAGACGGCGAGCGGCGGCACTGAAGTTGCCCGCGTCTACCACCTCAAGCAGCACCTGCATCGACTGCAATTTGTTCATATTCCTAACCACCCGTTACAGATGCTCGAACGCTACAGCGCTTTTTCCTTCTTAACCAGCGCTCTAATCTTCGGTGCGTCGCCATTGTTGCCGATGATGACCCAGGCACTTTAGCGGCCTGGAACCGAATGCTGCCTCATGGCTAGCCTTAGAAGTGTTGTGCGCAAAAAAAGGAATGGACCTGTGAAAATCGTTATTGCTGGAGTGACTGGTTGGGTCGGGCAAGCTATTTTTCGTGAAGCAATCAAAACGTCTGGCGTCGAGGTAGTCGCAGGTGTCTCTCGCAGCCGTGCCGGTGAAGACATGGGTACTGCTCTCGGTTTACCCCCCACCGGTATTGCCATCGTAGGTACGCTCGATGAAGCGTTGAACCTGCCATCGGATGTGGTCATCGACTACACGAATACCGAAGGTGTTCGTGCTCACGCGCCCGCTGTCATCAGAGCGGGAAGAGCGCTTGTGATCGGGACCAGTGGCCTCGACGAAATCGAGCTCCAGGCGTTGGATGCTTTGGCCCGGCAGCACGGTGTTGGTGTGGTCGCCGCGGGCAACTTTTCCATCAGCGGCACGCTGTTGAAACGCTTCGCGCTCGAAGCGGCGCGCTATCTGGCTGACGTAGAAGTTGTCGAGTACGCCAGCGCGCGTAAACAAGACGTCCCTACGGGCACCGGTCGGGAGCTCGCAGAAGCACTTTCCGCACTGCGCCAGGCGCCCACCACGATCCCGCTCGAAAAATTGAAAGGCTTGGTAGGGGGCAGGGGGGTACCAATCGGTTCTGGCACTCATGCAGTCCAATTGCACAGCGTGTATCTGCCTTCCTATGTTCTCGCAGTCGAAAGCATCCACGCGACAGAAAGCGAGCGACTTGTCATCCGCCACGAGGCTGGCACCAGTGCCCAGCCTTATGTCGCCGGCACTCTGCTTGCCGCGCGCGCTGCGCTGACTTTAAAAGGTTTGCTGAGGGGGCTGGAGTCGCTGATTTGATGGGCCACCACGAGCCAGCTGTCGCTTTGATTTGTCGCGATAACGTGATGAGCGATGCGCGGGACCGGCCGTTTCATAACGCCTGCCGCGCCTCGCCGCGTATCACCAGACCGATGCCGACCCCCGAGACCGCCATGCCCAGGGCCATCAGCCACGACAGCGGTTCGTCGAACATGGCCCAGGCCAGCAGCAGCGTCAGCGGCGGGCTGAGGTAAAGGACACTGGCAACCCGCGTTGGCGTGGCACGACGCAGGCACATCCAGTACAGCCCGTAACCGCCGACCGTCGACACCGACGTCCACAGCACACTCATCGCGAAGCCTGAATTGGGGACGGGCGCGAGACTCCCGTGCAGTCCCGCAACGAGGGCAAACACGAAGGTCGAGACGAAACACTGCAGCCACAGGTTGGGCAGCAGGCCCAGCGCCTTTGGGTCCGGTGAATGTTTTTGCCACAGGGTGGCGACCGCCAGCGACAGCATGCCCAGCACCGGCAGGACATAGGCCCATGGGGGTGCGCTGCCCCAGGCCAGCGCGTCGTGGGTCGCCAGCATTACGCCCGCCAGGCCGATGAGCAAACCGATCCATACGCTGCGGGCCAACCGCTGGCGCAGCACCACGGCCGCGAGCACGGCCATGCCGATCGGCAGCAGGTCGGCGAACAGCGCTGCCAGCCCGGCGGGCACGCCAAGGGCAATCCCCTCGGTCACGCCGAACAGATAACCGGCCATGGCCAGCAGGCCGATGCCGGCGTTTTTCAGCAGCACCGCGGGCGGTGTCTGGCGCAGTTGCCGGGCTACAAAGGGAAACAGAATCAGCGTGACCAGGAGGCAACGCCAGAACACCACCAGCGACGCCGGCGCGAAATCGATGGAGAAGCGCGCGCCAATGAAGCCCGAGCTCCAGATGATCACCAGCCCGGCTTCGAGCAGCGGCAAGGGCATCGCCCGGCGTCGCGACGGAAGGGGAAGGCTCACGTTGGTCAGTTCGTTTGAAGTGTTCATGGACCCAACGTACCCAACCGCCGTAATCTAATAAATCAAAATAAACGACAGCAGTGCTTCGGGATCAGTGAACCATGAGCGCCATTCTGGATATCGAACAGGTCCGCACCTTTCACGCCGTGGCGCGCATTGGCAAGTTCAGCGCGGCGGCGGAACAGCTGCACAAAAGCCCGGCGGCGGTCAGCGTGCACGTGCAGCGGCTGGAAGCGGTGGCGGGCGGGCGACTGCTCAACCGCGACAATCAGTCGGTCTCGCTGACGCCGCTGGGCAAGCGGTTTCTGACCTCCACCGCTGCGCTGCTGAGCACCCACGATCAAGTGCTGGCCGAGCTGCAGGGCACTCAGTTGGCGGGGCGCATCACCCTGGGCGTGCCGGATGAATACGCCACGCACCTGATTCGCGACGTGCTGCCGATTTTCACCGCCGCGTGGCCGAATATCGTTCTGGAGTTGAAGACCGCGCCCAGCTTCATCTTGCGCGAGCAGGTGCGGCGGGGGCGGCTGCAGGTGGCGGTCATCGCCCTGCCCGAAGGCCAGTTGGGTGCGGACGATCAACTGCTGGTGCCGACGACCCCGGTGTGGGTCGGCGCCGCACATCACTCGGGGGATTTACCGGACCCATTGCCGCTGGCCGTGCACGCCGCGCAATGCTCGTACCGGCAAGCGATGATCGAGTCACTCAAGCGCAGCGGCCACCGCATGCGCATCGTGCTGGAGAGTTCGTCCAATCAGGCGGTCAAGGCCTGCGTCGAAGCAGGCTTGGGGATCAGCGTGATCGACCGGGCCCGGGTCACCGACGGCATGCGCATTCTGGACGGCCTGCCGCTGATCGCCGACCACGACATCATCGTCGTGCGCTCGTCTGCTTCCCACGGCGATGACGCGGTGGACCTGCTGCGGCGGGCGATCGGGCAGTATTTCCGCCTCTGACGGCGGCGAAGGTCAGTCCTCGGAGCGCTCGCAGAAACGCAGGCGGTTGCCGAACGGATCGGCGATTTCCATGACCTTGCCCCAGTCGAGGTCCTGAATGCCGGGGCGCGAATATCCGTAGTTTTTCGCCAGCAGTTCGCGCTGCAATTCAGCGATGTCGCTGACCGGCACGAAGATCGTCGAACCCGGCGTCGCGTCGCCGTGGTGTTCGGTCAGGTGGATGACGAGCTGGTCGCGGCGGGCCTGGGCATACAGCGGCAGACCCGGTTCAAAGCGGTGCTCCCAGTCCAGGCTGAAGCCGAGAAACTCGACGTAGAACTCTTTCGCCTTGGCTTCGGAAAAAATACGAATCAGCGGTATCGCCGGGGACATCTGCACAGGGGTTCACTCCTTGATGGTCTGAGCGGGCGATTCTAGCCCAGAGTGCAATAACGGTTGGTGTTTACATGGCCCTCTTCCCGGCTAAAGCCGGTCCCACTGACGGATTGCGTACACCTGTAGGACTGGCTTCAGCCGGGACGGCGTCGGATGCCACGCTGCAAAATCGAGGGTGTTCACACTGGCCTCTTCCCGACTGAAGCCGATCCCACTAAGGGATTGCGTGTTCCCGTAGGACTGGCTTTAGCCGGGAAGGCGTAAGATGCCACGCTGCAAAATTGAGGGTGTTCACACCGGCCTCTTCCCGGCTAAAGCCGGTCCCACTGACGGATTGCGTGTTCCCGTAGGACTGGCTTTAGCCGGGGAAGGCGTCGGATGCCACGCTGGAAGATTGATGGTGTTCACGCGGGCCTCTTCCCGGCTGAAGCCGGTCCCACTGACGGATTGCGTGTTCCCGTAGGACTGGCCTTAGCCGGGAAGGCGTCGGATGCCACGCTGGAAGATTGATGGTGTTCACGCGGGCCTCTTCCCGGCTGAAGCCAGTCCTGCTGACGGATTGCGTGTTCCCGTAGGACTGGCTTCAGCCGGGAAGACGTCAGATGCCACGCTGCAAAATCGAGGGTGTTCACTCTGGCCTCTTCCCGGCTAAAGCCAGTCCTACTGACTGATCGCATGCACTTGTAGGAC
>NZ_JASCOY010000144.1:0-9023 GCF_029960075.1 Pseudomonas sp. PS02290 | reverse complement strand
GGCACGGGTTATCCGGTGCGCATTCAGGGCGCGGAAAACGGTCGCACGGTGGATGAAGAGCATTGGTCCACATCGATTGCCGGCGCGCTGCAAGCCCGTCCCGACTGGGCGTTGATTCGTCAGGCGATACGGCACGACGTGCAGGTGGTCATCTCCAACACCGGCGACAAAGGCTACGTGCTGGACGCGGCGGACACGGCCTTGTGCCTGGCCGCTGATGCGCCGACGCCCCAGAGTTTTCCGGCGAAACTGCTGGTGTTGCTCCATGACCGCTGGCAGGCGAACCCTGATGCGCCGCTCTCGCTGTTCCCCTGTGAACTGGTGTCGCGCAACGGCGACGTGCTGCGCGACCTGATCATTGCGCTGGCGGCGGAGTGGGGCATCGATAGCGGGTTTGCCCACTATCTGCGCGACACCTGTCGCTGGGCGAATTCGTTAGTTGATCGCATCGTCTCGCAGCCCATTCAGCCGGTGGGTGCCATTGCCGAGCCGTACGCGATCTGGGCGATTGAGCGTCAGCCGGGGCTGGTGCTGCCGTGTACGCACCCTTGCGTAGTAGTGACGGATCAACTGGAGCAGTACGAGCAGTTCAAATTGTTCATGCTCAACCTCGGGCACACCTGGCTGGCCGAGCGGTGGTTGAAGGATGGCAGGCCGTCCGACGAAATCGTGTTTCAGGCGATGAACGACCCGCTGCTGCGCGAGAGCCTGGAGGATCTGTGGGAGCGGGAGGTGCTGCCGGTGTTTGCCGCGAAGGGCCAAGGGGATCAGGCGCGGGATTATCTGGCGAGTGTCCGTGACCGCTTTCTCAACCCGTTCTTGCAGCACCGGATCGCCGACATCGCGCAGAACCACGAGGAGAAGAAACGCCGCAGGTTCTTGCCGGTGGTGGAGATGGGGCGGGGGATTGCGGGGTTGGAGCAGCCGAAGCTTGAGGGCGCGTTGGCGGATTGATTCCCGGCTAAAGCCGGTCCTACTAAATGGGATGCATCCATTGATGATCGTCCCCACGCTCCGCGTGGGAATGCCGCCCGGGACGCTCCGCGTCCCCTCGTGTGACGCAGAGCGTCAGGGGATGTGTTCCCACGCGGAGCGTGGGGAACAATCATAAATTAAGGTTGATCACCGACTGCAAGGCCACCTGACAAGGCGGCCCAACGCCTGTAATATCCTCCGGCGCATCCTGATGGAACGTGATTGATGACCGCGCCAAGCCCAGCCCCCGAACGCCGCCTTTACCAGATCACCGCCGACCGATTGCGCGAGCACATTCGCAAGCATGGCATCGCCCCCGGCGCGCGGCTGCCGCCTGAACGTGATCTGGCGCAGTTGCTCGGGGTCTCTCGTCCGTCCTTGCGCGAAGCCCTGATTGCCCTGGAAATCGAAGGCAGCGTCGAGATTCGCATGGGTTCCGGCATCTACGTCTGTGAGCACCTGCTGGGCGTCAAAGGCAAGACCCGCACGCTGGGCGAGAGCCCGTCAGAGCTGATGCAGGCCCGGGCGTTGATCGAAGGTGAGAGCGTGATGCTGGCCTGTCTGCACGGCAGCAAAGCTGATTTCCGCTACCTGCAGGGATGCATCGACAAGATGCGCGAGGGTGCGCTCAAAGGGGTACCGGCGCTGGACGACGACCGCAAATTCCACCAGCGGCTGGCGAAAATGAGCGGCAACTCGACCCTGGTGCGCATCATCACGTCCCTGTTCGAAGAGCGGTACAGCCCGCTCACCGCCCACGTCAGCGAACACTCCGAAACCCGCGAAACCTGGGCCATGGCGGTGGCCGAGCACGAAGCCATCCTGCACGCCGTGCAGACCCGCGACCTGATCGGCGCCCAGACCGCCATGCGCGAACACCTGCGCCGGTCCGAAGCGCGCTGGCTGGACGGGATGGACGCAGAATTGCGTTAACAGGCGCCCGCCGCAAGGCGGTGCTGTTCAAAGGTCCTCAGCCTCACGCCATCGTCTTGCGAATCCCTTCCCACAAGCCATTCAGGTACACCGCGCCCAGCGCCCGGTCGTACAGGCCGTAGCCCGGTTTGCCGGTTTCACCCCAGATCATCCGCCCGTGGTCAGGGCGGTAATAGCCCTCGAAGCCGGTCTCGACGTAGGCCTTGACGATCTCGGCCATGTCCAGCGAGCCGTCTTCCGAGCGGTGCGCGGTCTCGTAGAAATCACCGGCTTCGTTGACCTTCACATTGCGCAGATGGGCGAAGTGAATGCGTCCCTGACCGCCGAATTCCCGGACCAGCGACGGGATGTCGTTACCCAGATCCGCGCCGAGGGAGCCTGAACACAGCGTCAGGCCATTGGCCGGGTCATCGACCATCGCCAGAATGTGCGCCAGGTCCTCGCGGTTCTTCACCACCCGTGGCATGCCGAACATCGAGCGCGGCGGGTCGTCCGGGTGCAGGGCCATCTTGATGCCCGCATCTTTCGCCACCGGAATGATTCGCTCCAGAAAATACGCCAGCCGCTCGCGCAAAGTGGCCTCGTCGACCTGAGCGTATTCGTTGATCAGCGCGCGCAGGACTTCCGGCTCGTAGCTGACGTCCCAGCCGGGCAGGCTGATGCCCTTGTCCAGATTCGCCTGCTCGATTACCGCCACGTCGAACGCCAGGGTGGTCGAACCGTCCGGCAGCTCCATGGCCAGGGTCGAGCGGGTCCAGTCGAACACCGGCATGAAGTTGTAGCAGACCACCTTGATCCCGCAGGCGGCCAGGTTGCGCAGGGTCTGGCCGTAGTTGTCGATCAATTGATCGCGGGAAGGCAAACCACGCTTGATGTCTTCGTGGACCGGCACGCTCTCGATGACCTCCAGCTCAAGGCCGTGGGCATTCACCGTGGCTTTCAGGGCGGCGATTTTCTCCAGCGGCCAGACCTCGCCCACCGGGATGTCGTAAATGGCGGAGACCACGCCGGTCATGCCGGGGATCTGACGAATATAGGGCAGGGTGACGGGATCGCTGTCGCCGTACCAACGGAAGGTCATTTTCATTGCGCAGTCCTTGTTGTTATGGGGAGCGGGCCGCTCAAGACCGCCTGTGCTTCATTGAAGCCGGCCGGAGTGTGGCGTGCGCAGCAGCATAGATTGGTCAGGCCAAATTATGCAAATGCCGACCGTCGAGCCATAAATCGGCAAATAAATCGCCTTTTCGATTTCCATATCCCGGATTGCGGGTCTAGTATCGGCTGCATTCGGATATTTGGTCAGGCCAATTCTGTCGTTCCCAAAGAGGGCTTTATCCCTCGGTGAACAGCGCGTGAATCAGGGCCCGGGCGCTAGACGAAGCTCTAACGACGTCTTACTCATAAAAATAATTAGGAGGACTCGCCATGCAGAAAGGGCGCTGGTTGGTAATTTTTCTGTGCTTCCTCGCGGTGGCCATCAACTACATCGACAGGGCCAACCTCGCGGTTGCCGCCCCCTATATCCAGAAAGAACTCGGTTTGGGCTCAGGGCAAATGGGCCTTCTGCTCAGCGGTTTCTTCTGGACCTACGCACTCATGCAAATGCCGTTTGGCTGGTTCGTCGACAAGGTCGGCGCGCGCATCGCGCTGCCCCTCGCGGTGGCCTGGTGGTCGCTGTTCACGGCGGCCACGGCGGCGGCCGGGAGCCTGGCGGCGATGTTCGGTTGCCGCCTGATGCTCGGCGTGGGGGAGGCGGGGGCGTATCCGTCCTGCGCGAAAATCGTCAGCCAGTGGTTCGACGTCAAGGAGCGCGGCTTTGCCACCAGCATCTTCGACAGCGGCTCGCGGGTCGGCTCGGCGTTGTCCATCCCGCTGGTGGCGCTGATCATCGAGCTGTGGGGCTGGCGCGCGTCGTTCATCATCACCGGCGCAGTGGGTTTGATCTGGGTCGTGGGCTGGTTCCTGATCTACAAGGAGCCCCAGGCCGTTGCGGCCATCGAGCAGCATGAGGCGGGCAAGGCGGCGACCCTCGCCGCTCGGCCGAAAGTGAAATGGGCGTCGCTGTTTCGTCACCGCACCCTGTGGGGGATGATGCTGGGCTTCTTCTGCCTGAACTTCGTGATCTATTTCTTCATCACCTGGTTCCCCACCTACCTGGTCACCGAACGCGGTTTCTCGCTGAAATCCCTCGGAACGCTCGGCACCATTCCGGCAATCGCATCCATCGTCGGCGGCTGGATCGGCGGACTCACCTCCGACGCGCTGTACCGTCGTGGCTGGAGCCTGACCGCTGCGCGCAAGACCTGCATCGTCGGCGGCATGCTGATGTCGTCGAGCATTTCCCTGTCGGTGTTCGTCGATGGCACCTACGCGATGCTCGGCTTTTTCAGCCTGGCCTATGCGAGCCTGGCGTTTGCCGGCGCGAGCATCTGGTGCCTGCCGGCTGACGTCGCGCCGACCCCGGCCCATGTGGCGTCGATTAGCGGCATCCAGAACTTTGCGTCGAACACCGCCGGCATCTTCATCACCACCTTTACCGGCTTCATGCTGGTGATCGGCAACGGCTCGTTCACCGCGCCGCTGCTCACCGCCGGGGCGTTTGCGCTGTTAGGGGCGTTCAGCTATCTGTTCATTGTCGGCAAGATCGAGCCGTTTTCCACGACGCCGGAGGATGCCGCGCCGCTGGATGCGACAGCGGTCGCCCAGCGCACCTGAGTGTTGAAATGGATGCGGGCCTCACTTCTGTGGTGTAACCACCGACGGATTCCCGGCTGAAGCCGGTCCCACAAGTCGTCGTTCCAGCCAGTCCCATTGAATGCACGCGGATGGTTTAGTGGGGCCGGCTTTAGCCGGGAAGAGGCCGGCGCAGGCACCCTCACGTTCGCGGTGTGATTGACGCGTTCCCGGCCGCATCCGCTTCACACCCCTTCGGCTTTCACCGCCGCGCGAATCGCCTCCAACAGCATCTGGCACGCCGGGTTGTCGTTGTCCGAGCGCCAGACCAGGTGCAGCTCGCTCTGCACCCCCTCGCCGAGATCGATGTCGCGGAACGTCACACCCTTGAACACCACATTGGCGGCGCAGCGGGGCACCAGCGCCAGGCCCATGCCGGCATTCACCAGCGCCAGAATCGTCAGCGACGAACCCAGCCACTGCACGTACTCCGGCGCCACTCGCGCCGAGCGAAACATGCCGGTGAGCAGTTCGTTGAACGGCGGGTAAGCCGAGTGGGAGTACATCAGGAAGGGCTGGGCGTCGAGGTCCTGCACGCTGATGTTCCGGGCGTTGGCCAGCGGATGACTGCTGGGCACCGCCAGCACGAATGGCTCGCGGACCAAGCATTCAGTCTCATAACCGGGCTGCAGCAGCGGCGCGCGCACGATGCCCAGATCGATGCGCCGGGCGCGCAGGGCTTCGTGTTGCTGATAGGTATTGAGTTCGGTCAGGGAGATTTTCACGTGGGGCTGGTTCTGCCGCGCTTCGGCGATCACCCGTGGGAGAAACTCGTACACCGCGCTGCCGACGAAACTGATGGTCACCGAGCCGATGTCGCCCTCGGCAAAGCGCCGCGCCACGATGGCCGCCTGATGCGCACGTTCCAGCAACGTCTGGGCTTCGATGAAAAACGCCCGGCCCGCCGCGGTCAACGCGACGCTGCGGGTGTTGCGGTTAAACAGCTGAACCCCCAGGGAATGCTCAAGCAACTGGATCTGCCGGCTCAGCGGTGGCTGGGTCATGTTCAGCCGTTCGGCAGCCCGGCGGAAGTTGAGTTCGGTGGCGACGGTGGTGAAGCAGCGTAGCTGGGCAAGCTCGAACATTGATCTATTCCGGGTATCAATCAACAGTCAATCTAGATTAGACGGGAACAATGCGGCGGTCCATGATCGGCTCATCACCTGCATTTCCCACGCTCATCCCAAAAAAAATACAAAGACCGGGAGTCGCACCTTGAACCGCACCGTTCCCACGCCTGAACCCATCAGCAGCGCCGATCCCACTGTTCTGGCCCGCGCGGCTGCGAAAGTGAAGCGTCATGTGTTGCCGTTGTTCGTGATCATGTTCATCGTCAACTACATCGACCGGGTCAACATCGGCTTCGTCCGCAGCCACATGGAAACCGACCTGGGCATCGGCGCCGCTGCCTACGGGCTCGGCGCCGGGCTGTTTTTCGTCGGCTACGCGCTGTTCGAAGTTCCGTCGAACATGCTCCTGCAACGCTTCGGCGCCCGCGCTTGGCTGACGCGCATCATGTTCACCTGGGGCGCGGCGGCGATGGCCATGGCTTTCGTACGCGGCGAAACCAGTTTCTATGTGCTGCGCTTCATCCTCGGCGCGGCCGAAGCGGGCTTCTTCCCGGGCATCATTTATTACTTCACCCAGTGGTTGCCTTCGAGCGAACGCGGCAAGGCCATGGCCATCTTCCTCAGCGGCTCGGCCATTGCCTCGGTGATTTCCGGGCCGGTGTCCGGGGCCTTGCTCGGCGTCAGCGGCATGAACCTGCACGGCTGGCAGTGGATGTTCATCATCGAAGGCTTCGCCTCCATCGCCCTGTGCGGCTTTGTCTGGTTCTGGCTGCAGTCCCATCCCCGCGAGGCGAAATGGCTGAGCGAAGACGAGAAGGGCGCACTGATCAGCGCCATCGACGCGGAACAGCGCGCCCGTGAAGCGGCGCAAGTGGTCAAACCGTCGATCTTCAAGCTGCTCGCCGACCGGCAGATCATGCTGTTTTGCTTCATCTACTTTTCCGTGGCCCTGACCATCTACGGCGCGACGTTCTGGCTGCCGAGCATGATCAAGAAGATGGGCAGCCTCAGCGATTTCGAAGTCGGCCTGTTCAACTCGATCCCGTGGATCATCTCGATCATCGCCATGTACGGCTTCGCCGCGCTGGCGGCCCGCTTCAAGCACCAACAGGCGTGGGTCGCGGTCACCCTGGTGATTGCCGCGTGCGGGATGTTCATGTCCACCGTCGGCGGGCCGATCTTCGCCTTCGTCGCCATCTGCTTCGCGGCCATCGGTTTCAAGGCGGCTTCGGCGCTGTTCTGGCCGATTCCCCAAGGCTATCTGGACGCGCGCATCGCAGCGGCGGTGATCGCGCTGATCAACTCGATCGGCAACCTCGGCGGCTTCGTGGCGCCCACCGCGTTCGGCTTTCTGGAGCAGAAAACCGGCTCCATTCAAGGCGGCATGTACGGCCTGGCACTCACCTCATTGGTGGCGGCCGTGGTGATCTTTTTCGCCCGTACCACACCGAAAGGCGACCCACACCGCCCAAAGCTTGAAGACGCTGCGCCACTGCAAGCAGCTGCGTCGCTCAGCTCACCGTCCAGCGTCAAACCCTAGCCTCACACCCTGATTGACCGGGAGAAGTCATTTGAAAATCACGCGCGTCACCGTCACCCCGATTGCCTTCCGCGATCCGCCGTTGCTCAACGCCAGCGGCATCCACGAGCCCTTCGCCCTGCGCTCGATCATCGAAGTCGAAACCGACAACGGCTACATCGGCCTGGGAGAAAGCTACGGCGATGCCCCGGCCCTGGCGATTCAGCAGCAGCTGCAGAGCCAGTTGATCGGCATGGACCCGTTCAACCTCAACCACTTGCGTGCGGTGGTCAAAGCGACCGTTGCTGCAAACAAGCCGGCGAGCGTTGCCGGTGCTGAACTGGCGCCGGGCTCCCACGCCAGCAAAGCGGTGAGCAATGCCTATTCGGCGTTTGAAGTGGCGTTTCTGGATGTGCAGGCACGTTCCATGAACCTGCCACTGGTTGACCTGCTGGGCGGTGCCGTTCGCGACCGCGTGCCGTTCAGTGCGTACCTGTTCTTCAAATACGCCCAACACGCCGATTCGCCCTACGCGCCAGACAGCTGGGGAGAAGCGCTGAGCGAAGAACAGATCGTCGCCCAGGCGCGGCGGATGATCGAAGCGTACGGTTTCAAAAGCATCAAACTCAAAGCCGGCGCCCTGGACCCCGAGCACGAAGTGTCCTGCATCAAAGCGTTGAAAAAGGCCTTCCCGGGCTATCCGCTGCGCATCGACCCCAACGGCAACTGGTCCCTGGAAACCTCGATCCGCATGGCCGAACTGCTCGGCGATGACCTGCAATACTACGAAGACCCGACGCCGGGGCTGGAGGGCATGGCCGAACTGCACACACGCACCGGCCTGCCGCTGGCGACCAACATGGTCGTCACCGACTTCGATGAATTCCGCCGCAGCGTCGCGCTGAACAGCGTGCAGATCGTCCTCGCCGACCACCATTACTGGGGCGGCCTGCGCGACACCCAGGCGCTGGCAAAAATGTGCGACACCTTCGGCCTCGGCGTCTCCATGCACTCCAACTCCCACCTGGGCATCAGCCTCATGGCCATGACCCACGTCGCCGCCGCCGTCCCCAACCTCGACTTCGCCTGCGACACCCACTACCCGTGGCAAGAACCGGACGAAGAAGTCATCAAAGGCGGCAAACTCCCCATCATCGACGGCTGCGTCCACCTCACCCGCGAGCCTGGGCTGGGGCTTGAACTGGACTACGATCAATTGGGGAAACTCAATGACCAATTCCTGACGTGCGGGATTCGCCAGCGGGATGATGTGCGGCAAATGCAGAAATACAAACCGGAGTGGAAGGCGGTGAAGCCGAGGTATTGAGGTTGGGGGTGGGCCGCATGATCGGGGGTGTTTGCGATACCGCATTCGCGAGCAAGCTCGCTCCCACAGGGACGGTCCAAACCGAAAATCCTCGAGCGCCAGAACCGGCCTCTTCCCGGCTGAAGCCAGTCCCACTAACAACAGCGCGTACACCCATTGGACCGGCTTCAGCCGGGAAGTTTTTGATCTTCCACAAGGACTTATCAGGCCTAAGATCCGCCAGCGCCTGAACTGGCCTCTTCCCGGCTAAAGCCAGTCCCACTAACAGCAGCGCGTACACCCGTAGGACCGGCTTCAGCCGGGAAGCTTTTGATCTGCTTCAAAGCGCTTTTGATCTTCATACGCAAAAAGTCCAGACACCGCCAAACGCGACTTGGGTGCAGGCTGAACGGAGGTCTCGCGGAGTGGGCCGAGCCGCATGGATGCGGCGAGAGCGCCGTCAGGACATGGATGTCCGTTCGGCGCG
>NZ_JASCOY010000143.1:0-9154 GCF_029960075.1 Pseudomonas sp. PS02290 | reverse complement strand
CCGGTCCCACTAAAAGATCGCGCGCACTCAGTGGGACCGGCTTTAGCCGGGAAGGCATTAGGTGGCACACCACAAATTTGATGTCGCCTATCGCTGTAGCAATCCCGTCATATTCCCTCGCTAGGCTCCGGCGACACATGTTGTAACAACTCGACCTGCGAGCGCCCGCCATGACCAAGAAACCGGAAGAACCCGCACAGGCTTCGGCCCCTCAGACACCGGTGGATGGCAGCCGTCGACGCTTCCTCGGTGGCGTCGCGGTACTGGGCGCCGGCGCGACCCTCAGCGGTGTGGTGGGCGCGGCCGAAGCAGCCCCTGAAGGCCAGCCTGCGACCGACACCCTGTTGACCGGCCCGGCGCTGGACAAAGCGCTGCAGGACAACATCAAAACCATCGTGGTGATCTACGGCGAGAACCGCAGCTTTAATAACCTGTTCGCCAATTTCCCGGGCGTTGAGCACCCTCTTTCAGCCGTGAAAGCCGAGCAATACCGCCAGCGCGACCGTGACGGCAAGGTCCTCGACACCCTGCCGCAGTGCTGGGGTGGCGTCTGCCAGATCGGCCCGCAAAGCGTCGACGGCGTCACCTACGCGACGGGCGTGCAGTACCAGGAAAACCTGCCCAACGCGCCCTTCCCCCTCAAAGGCCCGAGCGGCGAAGACCTGCCACTGGGCGTCGTCACCCGCGACCTGTGGCACGTGTTCTATCAGAACCAGATGCAGATCAACGGCGGCAAGAACGACGCCTTCGTCGCCTGGGCGGATTCCGGCGGTCTGACCATGGGCTACTACGCCCAGACCCAATATTCCCTGCGCCTGTGGGACGTCGCCAAAGAGTTCGTGCTCTGCGACAACTTCTTCCAGGGCGCTTTCGGCGGTTCGTTTCTCAACCACCAGTACCTGATCTCGGCCCGGGCGCCCTTCTACCCGGACGCGGTGAACTCCCCCGCCAAGTCACAGATCGCCGTGCTGGAAAGCAGCGATCCGCTGGACTACCGGCTCAAACCGCTGGAGAAATCACCCGCCAGCGCCATGACCGGCCCGCCGCAATTCGGCCCGAGCGCGTTGACGCCGGACGGTTATGGCGTCAACACCATGGCCCCGCCCTACTGGCCGACCTGGCTGCGGGACAAGGAGAAACCGGATTATTCGCAGCCGGGGCTGGCTAACGTGCTGGTGCCGCAAACCCATGACCACATCGGCGACAAGCTGTCGAAGAAGAACGTCGACTGGGCCTGGTACGCCGGCGCCTGGCAGGTGACGCTGGACGAGTATAAGGATTCGACCGGCATTCCGAAGATTCCGAATTTCCAGTACCACCACCAGCCGTTCAACTACTTCAAACAGCAAGGGCCGGAAAACCCGGGCGAGCGCCACAAGCGTCTGCGCGACGGCGGCTTGGGGGATGAATCCAGCACCAATAAATTCCTCGCCGACGCCGAGGCCGGCAAGCTGCCCGCGGTGACCTTCTACAAACCCCAAGGCAACCTCAACATGCACGCCGGTTACGCCGACGTGGCTGCGGGTGATCGACATATCGATCGCGCCATCAAAGTCCTGCGCAACAGCCCGCAGTGGAAGAACATGGTGATCGTCATCACTGTCGATGAAAACGGCGGCTGGTGGGACCACGTTGCGCCACCGAAGGGCGACCGCTGGGGACCGGGCACGCGGGTGCCGGCGATTGTCATCTCACCGTTCGCGCGCAAGGGCACGGTCGACCACACGGTGTACGACACCGCCTCGATCCTGCGTCTGATTACGCGGGTGCATGGTCTGGAGAAACTGGAAGGATTGACCGAGCGCGACAACGCCATGGCCGCACGGGGTCAGACGCCGATGGGTGATCTGAGCAACGCGCTGCAGTTTCCGGTGTAGCCAGTTCCAGTGTAGCCAGGCGCGCAACCATCGCTGGCAGGTGGGCTGATCTTATGTGTAATCAAGCCGCCTGCCGACCGCCGGGCTCGTTCGGCAAGCAAACCGTAAGCACCGCCAGCACCACCGCGACCCCCGCAATCACCCCATACACCGCAACGAACGAACCGCTGACGCTCGCCAATAGCCCGGCGCAGTAATTGCCAAGCATGCCGCCGACGCCTTGCATGATGTTGGCGATGCCGAAGATGGTCACGGCCAGCGCCGCACGGGACGCCATCTTCGACACGTACGCCGGGATCAGTCCGAAGATCGGGTAGAAGGCCACGGCGAACACGACGCCCGCCACGAGCGGCCAGTAGCCGGTCGGCGCGATGACCAGAATCAACGCCGCCGTCGCCACGCAGACGTACACCAGCAGCATCGCCGCGCGCAGACCGATGCGGTCCGACAACGCGCCCAACGCCAGGCCGCTGAACATGCCGACGAAACCGATGCTGGCCCAGATCTGCGCGGTGTACTCGACGCCGAAATGCAGCTCTGTGCGCAAGTAGGACGACAGGTAGTTCTGAAACGGAAAGGTCGAGAAGCCGATCAGAAAATTCATCGACCAGACTGCGTACACCCAGCCCTGCAGCGCCTCACGCAGAACGCCTCCACGTGGCGCGCCATCACTGGCACTTTCGTCGTTGCGCATAAAGAGCAGCGCACGTTTGAAGACCAGAAACACGCTGACGGCCAGCACGACCGTGATCAGCCCAACGATCCACCACACCGTGCGCCACTCGCCCTGGGGCGCATAAAACGGCACCAGCAGGCTGTTGATGAACACGCCGTAACTGGTGCCGCTCGACACCAGCCCCATGGCCATGCCGCGGTATTTGTAGGGCACGGCGCGCGCGATCACGTCGACCATCGGCACGAATACCGTTGCCGCCGTGCCGGCCAGAACCGTAAGCAGCAGACCGATCAGCACCACGTTCTGTGCCAGGGGCATAAAGAGCAAGGCCAGCGCACACACGGCGCCCGATCCGAAAATCACCCAACCGCCGCCAACACGAGGCGTCAGCCATGCCGCCAGCAACGCACTGGCGAGAAACCCGGCCTGCCCCGCTGCGGTGATGGTGCCCACGTAGGCGATATCGAAGCCCAGGCTGGCGCGCATGTCCGGCACCAGTTGGGCAAAGAGGTAAATCCCGAAACCGTATGTCGCGGCCACGAGACCGGTAAGCAGTAACACAATCAGTGCGTTGATCCGCATCGTCGGCATCCTTGCTGAAGGCCGTCGCAGACGCGGCGGCACAGGTCGACCCGGAGCATCTCGTCTGGATCAAGCAAAGGCTAGCGCAAAACGTGAGGGTTACTGGCAGGGAAACGCGTTTTTCAACGCCGCGACGACCAGCACGGACTCATTCAGATGCAGACTCTCGGGATGCGCCTGCAAGGACTGCACAATGATGCGCATCGACTGAATCATCGGAATACCGCCCTCGGGCACGCACACCAGTCGGGGCAATCCGCCCGCTTCGTGGAACAGGTCCAGGGTGTCCATCGTCGCTTGCAGCACCCCGACGCAATGGCCGACACCCACGCCGTTCTGCGCCACGGCGCCGCTCATGCTGCTGATCCCGTCCTGGCATTCAAGCAGCAACTTGTTGCCGTCCGCCAGAGCGCCAGCGCTGACGCACAACGCGAATAACGCCGACGCGGCCGCGATGGACTTCCTCATCAGCGTAGCCACAATTCCTTCACCGAATGATCCGACGCCTTACGCACCACAAGGCTGGCGCGCTCGCGGGTCGGCAGGATGTTTTCCAGCAGATTGGGACGGTTGATGTCGTGCCAGATTTTGCGCGCCGCATCAGGGGATTTCTCCGGCGGCAGGTCGGCCAGCTCGCGGAAGTAGGCGCCTCGCGCGCGAAACGCGGTGCGTTGCAGCATCAGAAAGCGCTCAACGTACCAGCGCTCGATGTCACCTTCTTCGGCGTCCAGATAGATCGAGAAATCGAAGAAGTCCGAGACGATGCTGCCCGGCTTCTGCCCGTCATTGCCCTCGGTCTGCAACACATTCAGCCCTTCAAAAATCAGGATGTCGGGCTGGCTGACCTTGAAGAACTGGTCCGGGACGATGTCGTAGCTGATGTGGGAATAGACCGGGGCGGTGATTTCCGGCGTGCCGGCCTTCAGGTCCGAGAGAAACTTGACCATGCGCTTGCGATCGTAGCTTTCCGGAAAACCCTTGCGGTGCATGATGCCATCGGCGACGAGCCGAGCGTTGGGGTGCAGAAAGCCGTCGGTGGTAATCAGATCCACCCGGGGATGATCCGGCCAGCGCGCCATCAGCGCCTGCAGCACACGGGCGAAGGTGCTTTTGCCGACCGCGACGCTGCCCGCCACCGCCACCACATAGGTCTGACGTTTGGCAGGGCGTCCGAGAAAGGTGTCCTTGATGCTGTCGAGGTTGCGTGCAGCACTGACATGCAGATTGATCAGGCGCGACAACGGCAGGTAGATGTTGGCGACATCCTCCAGCGAGATGTCCTCATTCACGCCTCGCAATGCGGCGAGGTCTTCTTCGGACAACGTCAATGGCGTACTGGCGCGCAGCCCCGCCCACTCCGCGCTGCTCATTACCAGATAGTCATCAGGGGCCATCAATCGCGTTCCAGTCAGGTGTCCGTATCGACAATGGTGCGAAGACTATCGTATTGATCCAAATGGAGGGCAGATTTATTTGGGTCTGTCGGGGTGGCTGGCTTATGGCTTTGACGTCATTGCGCCAGATCCGCAGCCAGGGTTTCCACCGTAGACCGCGATATCAGGTCAGGCACGCGATAAGAAAATGACAACGTTAAGCCACGCAGCATTTTGCGAGCAAGACGGTGACAGGTTTGAGAAAGTTGAAAGGATCGAGCCAGGAGAGATGCTGATGATCACACTCGTCATTGCGACAAGAGTTCGTTATGGAGGCAACCCCACCAGCCACACCCCGGCACACAATGTTCCCGCTGTGGCTGCTGCCTTCCGGCTCTGACCAGGTTCACGGGTAATCGTTGCGGGGGGACCGATGGGGTCACCATAACGACGCTCGCCAGTGGCGAGCCGCGCCATTGTACCGGTCTCGCGCGAAGTTACAACCTCTTGTTTCAGATTAAGATTTTGAGCGTCATCAGCCCCTCGCCGCCTGAGCGATGAGGCAACTGAGGGGCCGAATGCGGCACAATGGCGCCTGCATTTTCACCTCCCTCCAGCAAGTGGCTCGCCCCCTGCCCGGCCCCGCCGGGGCGCAAGACACAGGAATCATCGATGCACTTCGCGCTCACCCCATACGAATCCCTCTCCCCCACGCAACAGCGCCAGTTGCTGGAGATCGAGCTGCTGCCCGAGCAGATCCGCCACGTCGGCGACATCCACGGCGGTCTGCACACGCTTACTGCACGTCCCGTCGTCGACCGGCAAGGCTTCGTGCTGCTCATCGACGACATCCCCCGGGGCTTTTTCGTCCTCAAGCGCAGGTCGCTGCTGCCGGATTGGGCACGTGACCGCTCGCGCATCACCACCACATTGCACGCGCTGATGATTGATAAATGGTTTCAGGGGTTGGGACTCGGCAAGCGATCCCTGCGCGCGCTGCCGGGGTTGGCGCGAGCGTTATGGCCAGACACGGAGCAATTGATGCTGGCCGTGGAGGCCGGCAATCACCCGGCGCGCCAGCTGTACCTGGCGCTGGGTTGGCAGGATTTGCCCGAAAGCGATGCGGCTTACGCCAGCTTTGAGCGGTTGATGCTGCTTACGCTGTAACGCTCAATGGGTCAGTGATCGCAACTGCCGAACCTTGCGGCGGCGCTCGACGTTCATCCAGTGCTCTAGGGCGGTGACGGTCATGGGTCGCGCGACGAGGAAGCCTTGCACTTCGTGGCAGCCCAGTTCGCAGAGGATTTCGTAGACGCCTTCGGTTTCCGCGCCTTCCGCGACGACGCGATAACCAAGGCGCTTTGCCAGGTCGACGATGGCTTCCACCAGGCCGCGGTCCTTGTCATTGCTGTCGATGTTTTCCACCAGCGACTTGTCGAGCTTGACCGTGGTGGCCGGCAGTTGCCGCAGGTAGGTCCAGTTGCTGTAACCGGTGCCGAAGTCATCGATGGCGATGTCGATGTTCAATCCACGCAGGCGCTCCAGCTGCAGGCGGGTCACTTCAGGGTTGTCGCACAGGGCGCTTTCGGTGAATTCAAGCTCGAAGCCGCTCGGGTCAAGACCGCTGACTGACAAGTGCTCGAACAGCGCGTCGCTGAACGATGAGTTCGCGAGGTCGATCGCCGATACGTTCATCGCCACTTTGAAGGCATAGCCCTGGGCCTGCCAGATCGCCGCTTGAGCAACAGCTTTTTTCAGCACCCACAGGCTGAGGGAGCGAATCAGCGCGGTCTTTTCCGCCAAGGGAATGAATTCCATTGGGCTGATCGGGCCCAGCATGGGATGTTGCCAACGCAGCAGCGCTTCGACGGTCACGATGCGGCCGGTCGCCACTTCCAGCCTCGGCTGATACACCAGCGACAGTTGATCCGGGCTGCGCACCGCCTCGGCCAGCGCGGCCAATAGTAGAAAGGCTCGTTGCTGGGCGAAGTCAAGATGAGGCTCATACCAGCGCCAGCCCGTCGATTTACCCCGGGCTTCGTCCGCCGCGCTGACCACCAGCCGAATCCAGTCGCGCTCATCGCAGCGGTCCAGGCCCAATGGCAGCACACCGATGCCGACGTCCATCTGAATGGGAATATTGCGGCAGATCAGCGGCTGCCGAAAATGCTCGAGCAACTGGCGAAACACCCTCTCGGCCTGCTCGGGGCGGGCATGACGGGTGATCAGCGCGATGCGCGTAGGGCTGACTTTGTACAGCGCGGTGTCGGCAGGCAACTGGCTGCGGCAGTTATCGATCATGCAGCGCACCAGCTCCTGGGCAAAGCTGTAGCCCAGCGCCTTGACGATGCTGTCGAGGAACGCCGGTGCGACCATGTCCAGCGCGACCAGCGCGTATTTGCGGCGATCGTGCAACGCCTCCAGATCCTCCTCAAGACGCAGGCGATTGAACAAACCCGTGGGCTGATCGACGAAGCTGGCACTGCGCAGGTTATTAAGGCGCTTCATCACCAACTCGCCGTACATTTCCAGCATGGCCTGGTCGCGCGGATCAAGTTGCGGCCGGGGCGTGGTGTCAATGATGCACAGCGTGCCGAGGGCAAGACCATCGGCGGTCACCAAGGGCACGCCGGCATAAAAGCGGATGTGGGGCTCCCCGGTCACTAGCGGGTTATCGCTGAAGCGCGCGTCAAGCATCGCGTCAGGAACCTGAAACGCCTCATGGCTGAGGATGGTGTAGGCACAGAAAGCGATATCGCGCGGCGTCTCGCGCTCTTCAAGGCCTGCCCGTGCCCGAAACCACTGGCGGTGCTCACTGACGATGGAAACGAGGGCGATGGGGACCTGGAAATAATGGGTCACCATCGAGACGATGTGGTCGAGCACATCGTCAGCCGTCGCATCGATGAGCCCCATGTGGGTGATGCGTGAAAGCCGGGAACGCTCGTTTTTAGGCAATGGAGCACTGGTGGCCATAACTGAAATCCCTTCTAGACCGCTTCGCCAACCGCTTCGCCAGTAGTATCAAAACGATATGTATAGGGAAAATAGCACCGCTTTTTGCGGTGTGCAGGTGTCGCGGACAAGCGGTGAATCCCTTTCACCGCTTCGTACGGATCGCTTTTTTTCACGCACTCACATGAGTGGTTACTGCACTTGCAGGACCTCATCGGCCTTGCCGCCCGCGCCCTGTATGACCAAATGGATGAAATGCAGCTTGGTGATGACGGCTGGCGGCAACACGAACGGATAGAAATCCGCCTGCCCCATGGCGCGGGACAACTCGTTGAGCATGCCGGCCAGTTCGATCCACGCATTGACGAACGCCAGGAACGCCGGCCCGCCCGGATGCTGAGGGTCGTACAAGGTTTCCAGGGGGAACGGCTGGTAGTCGAGGTCCATGTCCCGAGCGCTCATGCCCAGGCTGAGTGCGGTGTCGACGGCGTCCATCATGTGCAGGTAATGCGCCCAGGTTTCGGCCCAGTCTTCCCATGTGTGCATGGTCGCGTAGGCGCTGACGAAACTCTGCTGCCAGTCGGCCGGCGCGCCGTTCTGGTAGTGATGATCAAGGGCGTCGGCGTAGCTGGCACGGTCATCGCCGAACAGGTTGCGGAATCCGTCCTGCCAGTAAGTGTCGGCGATCAGGCGATCCCAGTAGTAATGCCCCACTTCATGACGGAAGTGTCCAAGCAGCGTGCGGTAGGGTTCGTGCATCTGCACGCGAACCTTCTCACGAATGGCGTCGTCCGCTTCTTCCACGTTGAGGGTGATCAAGCCACTGGCGTGGCCGGTCGTGGGCAGGTTGCCTTCCAGGTCGACGCCGAGGAATTCGAAGGCCAGCCCGCGCTCTTCATCCACGCTTTTCGGGATGACCTGAAGGCCGAGGGTGATCAACTGCGCCACCAGCCGACGCTTGGCGGTCTCGATCTTGCCCCAGCGCTCGGGGTTTTCCGGCACGGACAGGTCAGGGATGGTCTTGTTGAGGCTACAGGCGATGCAGAAGTCGCCGGCGTTCAGCGCCGGGAATATCCAGTTGCAGGCCGCCGCGGTGTCCAGATTGGCGCAACGACGGTAGAGCCCGGCCTGGGGCTCGTCGCTGAGACGCCAGGTTTGCGCTTCGGGGCCCGGTTCCAGCGCGGCGATTTTGCTCTGCTCGGGCAGATAACCCAGGGCCGCCGAACACGCCAGGCACTGGCTGTTGCGGAAAAACACCGACTGCCCGCAATGGCACTGCCAGACCTTGCTGTTGCGCTTGCTTTCGCCGGCGAATGGCGCCGCGATCCGTGTGCTGAGTTGCTCGAAGAACTGGAACATGGCGATATCCTGATGGGGCTGCAAGCACTAGATCGTCAAGGATGACGGGGGTTCCGTGGGATTTTCTTACTCTTGGGTCCCGCTTATCGGCGGGACTACTTCACTCAGGTCCAGATCCGGGGACCCGCCTAACGGCGGGCATTTCGCCTTCGGCGAGTTACTTGGAAAAGCCCCCCAAGTAACCAAGGGTGCTTGCTCTTGGTTAGGTTCCTCCTTCGTCGGAATACCCTCACTCCGACGACGCTCCGTGGGCCCGCGCCGAACGGACATCCATGTCCTAGCGGCGCTCTCGCGGCATCCATGCCGCTCGGCCCACTCCGCGTCGTCTGCGT
>NZ_JASCOY010000142.1:0-9300 GCF_029960075.1 Pseudomonas sp. PS02290 | reverse complement strand
CCACAGTGCGCGATGAAATTGTCCACATACTCATCCGTGAATGACGCGCCTTTTGCCACCCGAAAGAAGAAGATCGCCGTGAGCGTCTGGTTCAGGTTCAGGCCGAGAATTTCACCAAAGGTCGAGAACCCCACCAGCGGTACGTCACCGAACAATCCGGTCATGCTGCCCAGATCCTTGCCGTTGTTGGCCCGACGCAAGATGCAGTCGTTGAGGATCGCCGCGACGGGCTGCCCGCCCTTGCCGCGCAGGAATTGCTCGTAATCCACGCGGGTGGCTTCGCGTAACGGCGTACGCTTGACCATCACCAGCTCTTCGCCGGGGGCCACGTCGCAGAACAGCTGAATGATTTGCTGTGCATGGTCGATGCGCGCGATTGATCGCACGAACAACTCGCTGCCCACCCGAATGGCGAAGGAGTAATCAGCCAGGTTCTTCTCAAGGGCGTGGGCGTCACAATCGAAGGCGTTACACAGCGCCTGGACCATGCTCATGATGTTGCCCTTGCTGTCGATCACCTGGTAGATGGTGCGGTCTTCGACAGAAGCGGTCAGGACACTGAAGGTCAGCCCGGCGGGCTGGAAATTCTGACTTTTGAACACGCCGAAACGGATGTCGGCGGCGGTCTTGATGAAAACAATTTGCGCATGATTCTGATAGCTGCGCTTGCCGTCGTGGATCAGCGTCTTCTTGAAATCCGACTTGCCACCGGCCGAGCCGCCGACAAACAGGCAGGGAAAACGCCCGGACTCGTAGAGCGCTTCCATGAAGAACGATTCGGACGCAGACAAGCCGTCGAACACCACATAGGCCAGCGTGTCGCGATGGTCGATGGCCGTGCTGACCTGCGCACGCTTGATGTTGCTGACCAGTTTTTCGATGCGCTCACGCATCTCCATGCGCTTGCCACCGCTGCGGATATCTTCACACTCCAGTGGCACCATCACCACTTCGGCCGATGCAATCACGCTGCGCTCGAAGAGCTGCAAGACGATGCGGTCCCAACGATCGCCGGTTGCACAGTACAAACCGGTCGCACTGTTGCACAGCTCGCCGGAGGTGGTGCACAGGCTCAGCGCGCTATCGGGAAACCGCTGCTTTATGCGGGCGGCAATGTGGTCGATGTCCAGATGCGGTGAGACGAAGCCTGTCACCAGAACGGGAACTGAACGCACGCCCGCCAGGGCACGGTCCAGTTCGCCAGCGGTGCAGTTGATGCTGATCGCTTCCTGGCGGTTGGCACGGGATCGATTGAAGAGTTTGAGTGGGTTCATCGTTCGCTCACAGGAAAGGATCGCAGGGCGCATGCGTTACATACACAGAGCTTTTTTCTGTATCGGCCGCGGAAAATCTGACTTGAAGGACAGGACGTGGCGTTGGTCGGGGGGCCAACCGAAGTCGGCACAATTGCGTCAGTTTTAATCGACGTCAGTGTAATGGATGCCAATTCGTGGCGCCCCGGCGCGAGGCGCGGCTTGAGCGTGAATGCCGGGATCTCATAATCGCCGGCATTCTGTCGACGAAACGGCAGTGGCGGATCGGTGAAGAAGTTATCCAGTCGCGTCGCATTATGGCCGGAACGCCTGCACCGCGATCCCGCCCACAGGTGGCTGCGCGACCTCATCGCTTCGACGGTCGAAACGACTTCCTGCCCGCCGCACTGACGCTGAACGCTGCATCAGTCATGCACAATCAATGCGCGCTGACCGCATGACTGAATCCCTGGAGCCACGTCATCAACGAAGGCCAAAACCCATCCGGATCAACTGCTCAACCAAATGTTCACGGCCATGGAGGTTTGAGGTGTCACGAAGTCGGTTGACGACCTGTTCGGACCAACCGTTTGCCCTCATTCCCTCGCGCTGGTAGAAAGCCCCCAACCGCTGATCATAAGTGGCGACTGCGGCCGACTCTGGCTCCGCTGCGTAGGTTTCGTGGTGAAGCACCGCAGCCTGTGGAAGCCTCGGTTTGACCTTCGCCGGCAGTTCGATGGAGGGGTAACCGACGCAGAGCCCAAACACGGGATAAACGTGTGCAGGCAATTCAAGTTCCTTGGCTACCCCCTCGATGTCATTGCGAATGGCCCCGATGTAAACGCTTCCAAGCCCCAACGATTCGAGTGCCACTACTGCATTCTGAGCCGCCAGTGAGGCATCTATCGTTCCGAGCAACAGGCTTTCGAGGTAGGGCAGTGCATGCAGTTCGGCGTGCTGCTGCTCGGCTACACGGGAAACGCGAGAGAGGTCGGCAAGCCATACCAAGAACAGCGGCGCTTGTCGGATGTATGCCTGGTTACCGGCAAGTGCCGAGAGACGCGCTTTGCGATCGGTGTCCCGCACCGCGACCACACTCCAGACCTGCAGGTTTGAAGAGCTGGCTGCAGACTGCGCAGCAGCAACCAGTGTTTCCATTAGCCCATCCGGCAGAGGCTCGGCGCTGAAGGCGCGAACGCTGCGATGGTCGAGCAACTGATCGATGGTATCGTTCCCGGTGGCGAGCGCAGATGCCTCGGGGTCCCCGTAGCGCGCTGCCATTCTGGATTGGTTGGTTGTGGTCATGGGTCTCTCCAAAAAAGTGACGCGAGGCTATCAAATCGATGCCATAGGCGCATGCCTTGGGCAGACGTTTTCACCCGGCCGCCCTGCTAGCCGAGCCATCAAGGGACATCCATTTGTCAGCAAAGCCTCTCAGTGCGCGTGACACCTGTCAGGTCCTGCGTGACATCGCCCTCGGCATTCGGGTGATGCGTCGGGTGGGCGGCGACGCTCAAGTCGACATCGACAGTGGCCTGATGACCGTAGAGGCTGATGGCTGGCTGATCACCTTTTACAAAGAGCACAATGCCCTGGATCACTGCGACCGCTGCCTCAACCCCGAAGGTCGGGTCTACCTGTTTGACGCCCGCCAACGCTACGGCACTGATCCTCTTGCACTGCTGAGCACCTGGGAACGCGGTCAGCTGGAAACCCTGCTCTCCCTCATCTAAGCGAACGCTCATACACCGCGCGTCAAAAAAAAAAAGGGCTCCACCCATAGCGTGGGATGACGGAACCAAAACGACTCAGTTGCCACTCAAGCGGTATAAAGTCCAAAGCGGGTGGCGTATGTCGACGAAAGTGAGTGGGCCTGTTGATTAGCTCTTCGGCTTGCATAACAGCGATTTTGGCTCGCCCCAAGGGCGTCTGACTGACCAGCGCCAAGCGGGCGGAGGCATCGATTTTGGTACGTCGCCCGGTGCCGGTGCGCAGTCGGTGAACTTCGGGGGACCATCGCCCCACAACAGTGACAGCCGAGTGAATGCCAGCGCGCAGGCGGCCAATCCCACCGATCAGGACCTGGCTGCATCGGTACGTAATCTGGTCGAGCAGATCATGCAGGCGCTCGCACAATTCATGCAGCAAAACCGGAGCGACACGGGCGCGTCTTCTCAAAGCAGTGGCAGTCCGCAAGGCAAGTCGGCGGCAGTCTCCGCGCCCGCTCAGCCGATGGCTGCCAACACTGGGTCCCAGCAAGCAGCCACGACGCCAAGTGCGGCCCAGGCATCATCAGCCGGGCCTCAAGTGGCATCCACACCTCCGGCGAATGCTCAGACTGCGCCGGAGGCGACAGCTGCGCTTGCACCTGCAGGCAAGAGTACCGCCGTAGGTGATGCCGCCACCGCTGGCAGCGGGCCTTACTCGCTCAATATCACCAATACTCAAGACCATGCGATAAAGATTGGCCAGTTCGACAAGAATGAAAAGCTGGTAGGTGAACTGTCATTGGAGCCTGGGCAAAAAGGAACCATGAAGTACGAGGCAGACACGACGGGCCTGCTCAAACAGGCCGACGCGGACGGCAACTACAAGCCTGACGCGAGCCGCCTGGAGTTCTACAACGGCTTCATCAATACCAGCGACATTGATGGCCGCAATGCAGCGATCCATGCCACTGATGGAAAAGGATTTGAAGTCGGCGACAAGCAAAGTATCGCTGACAAGGCACCTGACAGCATTACTTCCCTGGATTCTGCGGGGAACAAGACCATCGCCGGATGGTACGACGGGTCTACGGAGAAGATGAAACAGGGAGGCGATTTCCTGACCAAAGAGCTGGGCACTGGAATGACGTATCAGCATCCCAATGACGACACCCTGGGCCAGGGCAGCAACCCTATGCGCCATACGGACTCGATGTCCCTGGACGTGGTTTTCGGCAAGGCGTGAGATGGAGGCGGGGGCGTTGAGTTATTGAGTCAGCGCCGGCCGCTACTTTTTCACAGGCAAAAAAAAATCTGGAAATCCGCATTTACATGGGCCTTCCAGATTTTCGAAATGGTGGGTCGTGTGGGATTCGAACCTACGACCAATTGGTTAAAAGCCAACTGCTCTACCAACTGAGCTAACGACCCGCTTCGTTGTGGCGCGTATATTACTGATATTTCACAGTAATTCAACACCCAAGCGAAAATAATTTAAAAATAACGCGTCGGGTCCGTCACGCCGGCCGCCGCGAAGCCCTCAGCGCGCAAGCGGCAGCTGTCGCATTTTCCGCATGCACGTCCCTGCTCGTCGGCCTGATAGCAGGAAACCGTCAGCCCGTAATCCACACCCAGACGCGTACCGGTTTTAACGATATCGGCCTTGCTCAGCATCTGCAGCGGCGCCTGTATCGTGAAGCCCTGGCCTTCAACGCCAGCCTTGGTAGCGAGATTGGCCATGCGCTCGAACGACTCGACAAATTCCGGACGGCAGTCCGGGTAGCCGGAGTAATCCACGGCGTTGACACCGATGAAGATGTCGCGGGCACCGAGCACTTCGGCCCAGCCCAGTGCGAGAGAGAGAAAAACAGTATTGCGCGCCGGTACGTACGTCACCGGTATGCCTTCGCCCGGCGTCTCAGGCACCGCGATGCTGCTGTCAGTCAGCGCGGAACCGCCGATGCCGTTGAGATTGAGGCCGATAACCTTATGCTCGACCACGCCCATATCGGCCGCTACACGCTCCGCCGCCTGTAACTCGGCACGATGCCGCTGGCCGTAGTCGAAGCTCATGGTGTAGCAGCTGAAGCCATCGGCCTTGGCCATCGCTACCACAGTGGCCGAATCCAGCCCGCCGGACAGCAGGATTACCGCTCTTTTCTCAGTCATCGATTGCTCACTCATTCAGCGCCCCGGCTCGTCATTCCAGAGGATTTTATGCAACTGCAATTGCAGCCGCACCGGGAGGTTGTCGGCCACGATCCAGTCGGCCAGGTCTCTGACGTTCAGATCACGGTGGACAGGGGAAAACAGCACTTCGCCAGCGCGACGGTCCAGACCGTACTGAATGATCTTTGAAACGGCCCAGTCGTAATCTTCGCGCGAACAAATGACGAATTTGATCTGGTCGTTGGGCGTGAGCAGTTCGATATTCTCATATCGGTTGCGCGTCACTTCTTTTGAACCAGGGGTTTTCAGATCGACGACACGGCTTACGCGGGGATCGACTTTCGAGATGTCCAGCGCGCCGCTGGTTTCCAGAGAAACCTCGTAGCCCGCATCACACAGCCGTTCAAGCAAAGGAATGGCATTCGGCTGAGCCAGGGGCTCGCCGCCTGTGACGCAGACATAGCGCGGGCGATAGCTGGCAACCTGCTCCATCAACGAGTCGAGGGTCTGGATGGTTCCGCCAGTGAAGGCATATTCGCTGTCGCAATAACCGCAACGCAATGGGCAGCCAGTGAGGCGCACAAAAACGGTAGGCAAGCCTGCCGTGCGCGTTTCACCCTGCAACGAGTAGAAAACTTCCGTGATACGTAGTGTGTCTTGCATAGGGGCCACGGGCGTAACGGCTAAACAGGCCATCCGCCTCCGTCAGGCACTTCTGTACACCCTGCACACGCAGAATCCACAGAAGCGTAATCAATACCGGAATTTCGGGGGCGGAATTCTAACGAAGAAAGCCGCGCAATGCGCGGCTTTCTTGAATCAGCGGTCAGATTGACTGGCAATCAGAGACGCTGGAGGTCCCGCTGAGCCAACTGAGCGGCTGAAGTGCCTGGATACTGAGCAACGACTTGCTGAAGGATGCCCTTCACTTTATCGGTGTGACCCAGGCGACGTTCGACGTCCGCCAGTTTGTACAGGGAATCAGGCACCTTGGCGTGCTTTGGGTAAAGCTGACTGACCTTTGCAAAGGCCTGACCGGCACCTTGCAGATCGCCCTTGGCCAGATTGACTTCGCCCAACCAGTATTGAGCATTGCCCGCGTACTGGCTGTTCGGGTATTTGCGCAGGAACGCCGCAAATGCCTGACTGGCCTTGTCGAAATCCTTCGCTTTGATCAAGTCGAAAGCAGCGTCGTAATAGAGCTTTTCTTTCGCTGGGTCGCCGGGCTCGCTGCTGGCCTGTGGCGCTTGAGCGGCGGGTGACACGGGAGCTCCGCCGGCATTGGTGCCGCCGTCGGAAGCAGAATTGTTGGCAGCTGATGGGGCCGATGCGCCGCCAGCTCCGATACGGGAGTCGAGATCTTTGTAGCGATCCAGCGCTTCCTGCTTCATCTGCTGGATATCGTTCTGCTGGACTTCCACTATTCCGCGCAAGCGCGAAATTTCGTCCTGCATTTGCTGCAACTGCATGAACAGCTGACCTTGCGCCGAAGGTGCGGTCGTAGCCGCACCTCCGGCGTAGGCGCCAGACGTACCATAACCCGATGGCGGATAACTGCTACCAGCAGAGCCAGAGTTGTCATCGACCACAGGAACCGCACCCATCGCTGCAAGAGGAAGGGTGAGAGCCAAAACGGTTAAAGCACGTCGGCACGTTCGCATGTCAAATTACTTACGCAGTTCGACGCGACGGTTTTGAGCCCACGATTGCTCGTCGTTACCGGTGGCAACTGGACGCTCTTCACCGTAGGAAACGATTTCCAGCTGAGCTGGCGAAACGCCCTGCAGAACCAGGTAACGTTGAACGGCTTTCGCACGACGCTCGCCCAGTGCCAGGTTGTATTCGCGAGTACCGCGTTCGTCAGTGTTACCTTCCAGAACTACGCGAGCGCCGTTGGCTTTCAGGTCTTTGGCGTGAACGTCCAGAGCGCGCATGGCCTCTGGTTTCAGGTCAGAGCTGTCGTATTCGAAGTAGAAAGTGGTGATAGCGCGCAGAGCAGCTTCTTCGCTCAGGCTGCCGTCAACAGCGCCAGAGTTAGCGCCGTAACCAGCGTTAGGATCTACAGCAGCGCCGCCAGCACCGGCATTGTCGCCGCCTTTGGACGAGCAACCTACAGCTACAGCCATGGCCAGAGCCAGCGCAGCAAATTTACCAAACTTCAGCATTTCCATCGTAAAACTCCTAATGAACCCCAAGTGTGTTAAGTACAACGTAAAGCGCCGCGTCAGTTCAGGTAAGGGGACCAGGAAGGTTCTCTGACTTCGCCTTGAGCGGTAGGAAGCGGGAGCCTTACGCGTCCATTAATGGACACGAGCATCAAGACTCCCCGGCCCTGCTGGCGGGTGGCGTAGATTACCATGGTGCCGTTAGGCGCAACAGTAGGCGACTCATCAAGGTTGCTGTCTGTGAGGATTTTTACGCTACCGCGCTGCAAATCCTGAGCTGCAACCTTGAAGTTGGTGAAGCCATCTTGACGATGGATCATCACAAGAGTCTTTTCATCCGCCGATAACTTAGGGTTGGCATTGTAGTTACCGATGAAAGTAACGCGCTCTGCCCCTCCGCCATTAATATTGGTTTTATAGATTTGTGGCTTGCCGCCGCGGTCAGACGTGAAGTAAATCGTGGAGCCGTCTTTACCGAAGAACGGTTCTGTATCAATGGAGGAATCGTTGGTCACTCGCGACAATTGACGCGAGGCCAGATTCATCACATAGATTTCCGGGTTGCCATCTTTCGACAACACCATCGCCAGCTTGCTGCCGTCCGGGGACCACGCAGGCGCGCCGTTCAGGCCTTCGAAGTTGGTGATCTGCTCGCGACGACCGGTGTCGATGTGCTGAACGAAGATGCGCGGGCGCTTCTGTTCAAACGACACATAGGCAATACGCTTGCCGTCCGGCGCAAAGCGTGGCGACAGGATCGGCTCACGGGATTGCAGCAGCGTCACCGCACGGGCGCCATCGTAGTCCGAACGCTGCAGCGTGTAGCGAGTGTTGTCAGTTGAGAAACGCTCAGCCGTCACGTAAAGCATGCGGGTCGAAAACGCACCCTTGATGCCGGTCAGTTTCTCGAATGACTGGTCAGCGATGTAGTGCGACATGTCGCGCAGCTGGTCAGCGGTGCCCGATACGCTACCGGTGAGAACCTGTTGCTCGGTGGCGACGTTGAACAGCGCGTACTGGACCTGAAGGCGACCGCCCGAAGGAACGATGCTGCCGACCATGACGTACTGCGCACCCAGCGCTTTCCAGTCACGGAAGATGACTTCGCTGGCCTGGCTCGGCTGGCTGATCATATTTTCCTTTGGGATCGGCGAGTAATAGCCCGAATTCTGCAGGTCGTTGCCAATGATCTTGGCCATGTCTTCCGGCAGCACGCTGCCGCCCTGCAAACCAAACGGCACGACTGCGATAGGCGTGGCGCGGTCACTGCCGCTTGTTACCAGAATGTTCTTTTCGTCGGCAGCGGCGAAACCCGCTGCACAACACAGAACGACAAGCATTCCTCGAAGAAGGTTAATCACAAGGCTAGGTCCTCAGGTGTGAATGTCATCTTGAATGAACGGTAAGGTGCGAAGTCCGAAGGCTTCATCCCCTGCATCTCTGTCAAACGACCAATATTCTTGACCGCCGCTACTGCTGAACTGTCGAAAGGACCATCGCCGCTGGACTTGCTCACGCTGACCGAAGTCACGGTGCCGTCCGGCAACATGTTGATCTGCAAGACGACTGTCATGCCCTTGCGCGCAGAAGGTGGACGTGCCCAGCCTTCAGCCGCCCGAGAGCGAATCAAATCATCAAAGCTGCCGGCCACTTCGTCGCCACGTTCATCGGCCAGCGCCTGTTGGCGTTCCGGCTTGTCGGAAAGCAGGTCGGCCAGTGCTTGCGCCTTCTTGTCTTCCGCTGATTTACGGGCAGCGTCCTGGGCTTTCTTCTTCGCGTCCTCAGTCGCCTTCTTCTTGGCGTCCTCGGCCGCTTTCTTCTTCGCGTCTTCAGCAGCCTTTTTCTTGGCGTCGTCCGCAGCCTGCTTCTTCGCATCCTCGGCAGCCTGTTTCTTGGCTTCCTCGGCGGCCGCACGCTTGGCGTCTTCCTCGGCTTTCTTCTTCGCGTCGTCTTCGGCTTTCTTCTTGGCTATATCAGCCAATTGTTTCTCTTCGGCGGTTTTCTTCG
>NZ_JASCOY010000141.1:0-9479 GCF_029960075.1 Pseudomonas sp. PS02290 | reverse complement strand
GCCGATCCCTGTAGGAGTGGGCTTGCTCGCGATCACGGTGTGTCAGTCAACTCACCTGCAACTGACACGCCGCAATCGCGAGCAAGCTCACTCCTACAAGATCGTGGGCGTATCAAACTCGCGGATTGGCCGTGTTCTTGGTCACCAACCGCAAGCCACTCGCCACACTGCCCACCGCCGCAAAGCCCGCGCCGATGCTCAACGCCAGCACCGGGCCGTGGGTATTGGAAATCCCGAAGCTCAGTGCCACCAACGCCGCGCCCGTGGCCTGACCGATCAAACGTGCCGTCGCAATCGTGCCGCTGGCGCCGCTGGCGCGTTCCTTTGGCGCGCTGGTCATCAGGGCTTTCTGATTCGGCGCCTGAAAGAAACCGAAGCCGATGCCGCACAGAATCATCCGCGCAATGATCGACATCACGCTGGCGTCGGCGGGCATGGTCGCCAGGGAAATCATTCCCAGGCAGAGCATCGCCAAGCCAATCCCGCCCAGCAGCCCCGGCGCATAACGGTCCGACAGGCGCCCGGCGAACGGCGCGATCATCGCCACCACCACCGACCACGGCGTCATCAGAAACCCGGTCTGGATCGGGTCGCGGCCCAGGGTGCTTTCAAAAAAGAACGGCAGCGAGACGAATGCCAGCCCCTGGGTGGCGAACGAACAGAAGGCCGTCAGCGCCGATAACGCAAACAGCGGCCGCTTGAGCAAATCCAGGGGAAACATCGGCGCAGGATGACCGACCTCGCGTTTTAGCATCAGCGCGCCGCCCACCAGAAAGATCGCCAGGGCGATGAGCACGCTGGTCATGGAACCCAGTTGCGCCGCCTGACTCAGGGCAAAGATCAGCGCGCCGAAGGTGATGACATTGAGCACGGCCGTCATGCGGTCGAAGGTCAGGCTGCCGAGGCGTGTGGCGGGCAGCGAATTCCAGGCGAACACCAGGGCGAACAGGCCGATGGGCAGGTTGATCGCAAACAGCCACGGCCAACTCGCTACCGACAACACCAGCGAGGCCACGGTCGGGCCGATGGAAAATGACGTGCCGACCACCAGCGCGTTCATGCCCAGGCCGCGGCCCAGCCGTTCGTGGGGGAAAATCGAGCCGATCAGTGCGGCGTTGACGCTCATGATCGCGCTGGCGCCGATGCCCTGAAGAACGCGGGCGATGGTCAGCGTCGGCAATGACCAGGACAGCGCACACAGCGCCGACGACACCACGAACAGAATCAGCCCGCCCAGATAGACCTTGCGATGACCGAGCACACCGCCCAGCGCCGCGAACGGCAACAGCGTGGCGACGGCGGCGAGCTGGTAAGCGTTGATGATCCACACCGATGCGGCCGGCGAGGCGTTCAGATCAGCCGCGATGGCGGGGAGGGCGGTGTTGGCAATGGCGGTGTCGAGGGTGGCGAGGGCGATGGACATCAGAATCGCCGCCATGCCGCGAAACTCGCGGGGTGTAAGTTTATTACCGACGCGCGGGGCATCCTGAGTGGCGGGCTGGACCATTATCGACAACGCTCCGGGGGATGAACTTCAGGCGGGTCTGCAGTCGCAGACGAAAGCGTGATGGTGCCGTTTTGTTAGGGTGCTACGCAATTAAAGATAAGCGGGATAAGCGGATGGCGGCGTACCAAGGTGCGGAGCTGAGGCTTCACAGCCACTGAAGATCCTGTAGGAGTGAGCTTGCTCGCGAAGACTTAGGCCCAGCCGCCACAAATCTTGCGGCTGTACCGTCCTCGTCCTGAGCAAGCTCACTCCCACCAGTGCCAGGCCGGAATCAAATCCAGTGATCAGACTCACAAACCTGATTTGAATCTCCGATCCAGAAGGCCGCCCTCAACCCCCCGCCGTATCAATGTCCTTGTCCAGCTCACCCGTCTGCCGTTCCTCTTTGGTGGTATCCGGCGACTCATGCTCTTCAGGCTCGAAATCAGGGGTGAAGCTGTTCTCGCCGGTCAGGTTGCCGTTGTTCTCCTGACTCTGCGCGCCGCCACCGGACTGGCTCTGTGATCCGCCCTGGTTCTTCAGCGCATCGTTCTGCGCCAGGCTGCTGTCTGGCCTGACTTTCTCAACGGCAGGGTTAATCGCCGGGTCGTTGCGGTTGACGGTTTGATCGTTGTTCTGGGTAGCCATACGCACCTCTTCTGTCATGTCCCGTTCACAGGACGTACAGATATCGAGGGCAACGGCGCGCAAGGGTTCGATCCATGTGCTGACCGGCAGGCTTCAGCTGTCGCGATACGCACCCGTCACCGGCATGCGACTGCCCAGTCGATAGCGCGACGACGGATGCACCAACCGCACGTAGGTCACCACGTTGCCGCTGTTCCAGGTGCGGCGCATCAGCACCAGACACGGCTCGCCCGGCTCGATCTGCAGATGCTTGAGCTCCTCGGCGCTCGGGTGGCTGGCCTCGACGATGTGCTCCATCTCATCGGGCTGAATGATCTGCAACAGATAGCGCGCCGACTGCAACGCGTCGCCGAAGGGCTGGTTCAGAAAGTCCGGCGCGGCGTGCGGGTTGACGTAACGGTCCTCCAGCTGCACCGCCACGTCATCCTCGTAATGCACGCAAAGCAAGTGAAACACCGACGCGCCAGTGGCCAGCGAGAGGGCCGACGCGATGGGCATCGACGCCGATTCACGTGCCAGATGCAGCACTTGGCAACGATAGCGATGGCCCCGGGCGAGGATTTCGTCGGCGATGTTGGTGATGCGCAACAGGTTGGATTGCGGCTTGTTCGCGGCGACAAAGGTGCCGACCCCGGACACCCGCAGCAGGCGGCCTTCTTCGGTCAGCTCGCGCAATGCCCGGTTGACGGTCATCCTCGACATGCCCAGCTCGACCACCAGGCGGTTCTCCGACGGAATCAGGTCGCCGGGTTTCCATTCGCCGGACAACAGCTTGCCGTGAACGAAGGACTTCGCCCGCCGATAAAGGGCCTGGGGTGCCGGCTTATCCATCGTTTCTCTCCCTTTCCGAACAGGCGTGCGTCGACGGCCCTAAAAAAAGCGCATCACGCCTTGGCGTCCTGCCAGAATGCGTTGCGGTCCAGGTAGTTCTGCAAGAACTGTTGCAGCCGGGGTTGTTCGGCGTTGTGGAAAATCTGTTGCGGCGTGCCGCGTGCGACGATTTCGCCCTGATCGAGAAAGATCACCGAATCGGCGACCTGGGCGGCAAAGCCCATCTCGTGGGTGACCACGACCATGGTCATGCCTTCCTTCGCCAGGGTCTTCATCACCTGCAGCACTTCACCCACCAGCTCCGGGTCGAGGGCCGAGGTGGGCTCGTCGAATAGCATGATGTGCGGCTCCATCGCCAGCGCCCGGGCAATCGCCACCCGCTGCTGCTGACCGCCGGACAGTTGCGCGGGATACGCCTCGGCCTTGTGCGCTAGGCCCACCTTGTCGAGCATCGCCATGCCGCGCTGTTTCGCGTCGTCGGCCGACAGTTTGCGCACCCGCCGCAAGGCTTCGCAGACGTTGCCAAGGGCGGTCATGTGCGGCCACAGGTTGAACTGCTGAAAGACCATGCCGACGTTGCGCCGCACCTGGTTGATCTGTGATTGCGGCGCGCGGCGACGGCCCTTGTCGGTGTCCTGCCAGCCGAGCAACTGGCCTTCGATGCGGATCTCGCCTTCGTCGTACTCCTCCAGAAACGCCATGCTGCGCAGCAGGGTGCTTTTGCCCGAGCCCGACGGACCGATCAGGCAGACCACTTCCGAGCGCTGCACCTGCAAGTCGATACCCTTGAGCACGCGCAGGGTGCCGAAGCTTTTGCCCACCTGGCTCAGGGTCAGGACGGTCGAGGGCTCGCCGTTGGTTTTCATAGATTCATCCAGGGATTGGCCGGTCGTTTCGCCGGTCGGGGCGGGCGCGCTGCCGCCGGGGATCAGAAGACTGTTCATCGGGGTTGCCTGCTCATGAAGCGGCCGACGCGGGTTTCCAGCAGCATGCCCAGCCGCGAGCACAGCTCCACCAGAATCAGGTAGCCGATGCACAGCATCAGCAGGGTTTCGACGAAGGCGAAGGTTTCCGAACCGATGCCGGTAAGGACCATCGTCAGCTCGGGGATAGTGATGATCGACAGCACGGCGGTTTCCTTGCACAGCACCGTGACCATGTTCACCAGCGCCGGCAGAATCATCACCAGCATCTGCGGCAACTGGATGCGCCAGATACTTTGCAGGCGGGTAATGCCCAGGCAATCGGCGGCTTCCAGCTGACCTTGGGCGACCGACTGGAAGCCGGTGCGGAAGATCTCGGCGAAGTACACGCCGCCGTAAACCCCGAGGCCGAGGATGCCGGCGGGGATCGGGTCGAGGCTGATGCCGAACGACGGCCCGCCGTAATACACCAGAAACAGCTGCACCAGAAACGGCGTGCTGCGGATCAGCTCGATGAACACCCGCAGCGGCGCACGGACGAAGTGGTTGCCGAACACCTGGGCGACGGCGATCAGCATGCCCAGCGCCAGGCCAAGCACGACGCCGCTGCTCCAGGTGCCGAGGGTGACCAGAAACCCCGAGCCGATGTCGCCCAGGTGGTCGGTGAAAATGCTCGGGTCGAAGGTCATGCCGTGCGCTCCTTCAGGCGTCGTTCGAGCAGGCTCGCGGCGTAGGCCAGCGGCACGTTGATCAGGCAGTAGAAGCCGGCCAGCATCAGGTAGTCCTGGACGAACATGTAATCGCTGGCGGCGAGGTTCTGCGCCGTGCGGGTGAGGTCGGCCAGCCCGACCACCGAAACCAGCGACGAGGCTTTGATCAGCAGAATCATTTCGTTGACCAGCGCCGGCAGCGTCAGGCGCACGGCCTGGGGGACGCGGATGCGCATGAGCATTTGCGCGTCGCTCATGCCCAACAGCCCTGCGGCCTCCAGCTGACCGCCGGGAATCGCAAGAAACCCGCCACGCATGATCTCGGCGATATAGGCGCCGGCGGCCAGGGACAGGCCTATGATCGCCGCCACCGTGGGCGAGACGTTCGGCAGGCCGACCCGGGGCAGGAAGTAATAGATGAACAGCAATTGCACCAGCAGCGGAATGCCCCGGAACACGAAAATGTAGGTGCCACCGAGGCGGCGCAGCAGGGGGACCGGCGACAGGCGCAGGCTGCCGACGACGATGCCGATGACAAAGCCGAACACCAGCGCGGCCATCGACACCTGTAGCGTTACCCACAGAGCGCCAAGCAAGAGCGGCGCGTTTTGCTGCAGCAAGGGCCAATCGAACACGGGGGTACTCCAGCCGGTGAATTGTCACTGAGTGAATCGTCACACTGTGGATGATCACTGTATGAGTCATCACTGGGTGGATCTTCAGGCGCCGACCTTGTGGGAGTGAGCTTGCTCACGAATGCGGTTTGCTTGCTACGTATGGGGTGTCTGACACAACGCATTCGCGAGCAAGCTCACTCCTACAGGTTATGTGTCGCCCCGCAAATCCGGAGTCGACGCCAAGACCTTGTGGGAGTGAGCTTGCTCACGAAAGCGGTGTGTCAGGCGACACCTCTTTCGCTGCAAGCATGCATTCGCGAGCAAGCTCACTCCTACACGTTAGGTGTCGCCCCGGAAATCCCGAGTCGACACACAGGGATCAAACGCGCCTTACCACGTTGGCTCGAAATCACCCTTCGGCACGTCCATTTCCGCGCCCAGCCATTTCTTCTGCAGTGCGGCCAGGCGCCCGTCGTCGTGCATCTTGGTCAGGGCGGCATCCAGCGCGGCGATCAGGCTGTCGGCATCGGCGTCCTTGCGGCCCAGGTAGGCGAAATAGGATTTCTTGCCGAACGGCGGCTGCACCACTTTGTACAGATTGCTTTTCTGCGCGGCGACGAAGGAGATGTTCGGCAGCGAGTTGGCCACGGCGACGATGCGCTTGGCGGCCAGGTCGGCGTAGGCCTGGTTGTTGTCGACGTATTCACGAATGGTGACCTTCTGCGGCAGGGTCGCGGCGAAGGCTTTCAGCTCTTCCAGCTGCGCCGAGCCCTTGCCGGCACCGACGGTTTTACCGGCGATGTCTTCAGGCTTGCCGATGCTGTCGTCCTTGGCGCCCGCGAGCAGCGCCACGGTAGCTTCGGCGATCGGCGACACGAAGTGGTAACGCTCCTTGCGCGCCTTGGTCACGATGATCGGCCCGGCCACCACGTCGAATTTCTTCGCCTCAAGGCCCGGCAGCACACTGGGCCACGGCAGGTCGAGGAACTTGACCTTGACCCCCAGCTCCTGGCCCAGCGCATCGAACAGCTCGGCGTTCAAGCCTTTCTGTTTGCCCGCTTCGAGGAAATCGAAGGGCGCAAACTGCATTTCGGTGCCGACCACCAGCTCACCGGCCTTCTTCACATCGGCCAGCTGGTCGGCCTGAACCGCGAATGGCAGCAGCGTCAACGTGGCAGCGATACTCAAGCTTTGAAACGTCCTGCGGAACACAGAGTCGAGTGACATGGGATGGCTCCTGGGTGGATGCGGCGTGTTTCGTCGAAGGCTGTGGGATGTTGGGTGAGCGGGTGAATGATTCTGCAACTGCAGTTAGCGTGCCATACCGGTATAGACAACCGGCATGGGACTATCAGCCGAGGATCTTCCCCGGGTTGAGAATGCCGTTGGGGTCGAAACTGCGCTTGAGCTCGGCCATTACTTGCAAGGCTTCTGTGCTCACCGAGTGATGGAGAAACTCGCGCTTGAGCAGGCCGATGCCATGTTCGGCTGACACCGCGCCGCCCAGCTCGCCGACGGCGCTGTACACCAGCTCCTCGATTTCCAGCACCGGCGCGGGCTGCGGCAGCGAATGGCAGTCCACGGTCAGGTGCAGATTGCTGTCACCGATGTGGCCGAAATACACGCTTCGGTTACCCGGCCAGCGCTCGTCGATGCGCTCACGGCAGCGTTCGGCAAACTCACCGATGCGGCCGATGGGCAGGCTGATGTCGAAATTCAGGGGCGCCATGCGCTGGGGAAACTCGCCGGTCGCCTCGCGAATCTTCCACAGCCCGCGGGCCTGGGCCTGGGAGGTCGCGAGGATGGCATCGACGACTTCACCGGCCTCAATCGCCACTTCAATGGTCTGCTCCAGCGCATCGACGGGCGCGGATGACTCCAGCAGCACGTACAGCGGATGATCATCGGGCATCGGCGCGACGGGCTTCTCCTGCGCTGAACTCCCCAGCCACGACACACCGAGGCGGAAGAAATCCTGCCACATCAGTTCATACGCCTGAGGCGTGCCGACGCTCGATTGAATCCGCCGCAACAGCGCAACCGCGCTGGGGTAATCGGGCAGGGCGCAGAGCAGCGTGGTGGTCGGACCGGGTGGCGGCGCCATTTTCAATACTGCTCGGGTAATCACCCCAAGGGTGCCTTCGCTGCCGATGAAGCACTGTTTTAGGTCATAACCGCAGTTGTTTTTGATCATCTTGTTCATCAGGTCGAGCACACGCCCGTCCGCCAGCACCACCTCCAGACCGAGCACCAGGTCGCGGGTCATCCCGTAACGAATCACCGCATTGCCACCCGCGTTGGTAGCAATGTTGCCCCCGATCTGACACGAGCCTCGCGCGCCCAGATCCAGCGGGAACAAAAATCCGGCCTCGGCCACGGCGTGCTGGATGTCCTCCAGCGTCGTGCCCGCGCGCACGCTGACGGTGGCGGCGGCCGTGTCGATCTCCTCGATGCCGCGCAGGCGATCCAGCGACAGCGCGACGTCGGTGGTGCGCGGAACGGCGCCGCCCGCGAGGCCGGTCATGCCGCCTTGAGGCACCACGCTTTGGCCCGCCACATTGCAGATGCCCAGGGCGAGGGAGACCTGTTCGGTACTGGTCGGCAGGACAAGCGCAGCGGGGCGGGCCGGCGCGTGGCGGGTCCAGTCGCTGTAATGCCGCGGGCTGATGGCCTCGCCGGTCAGCACCTGAGCATCGCCCAGGGCCTGGCGCAACTGGCTGATGGTCTGTTGCAGGTCGCTCATGGAATCCACTCGATCAATTCGCGTCAGGGGTGGGGCGTGCCTGAAAGCGGGGAGGCTGTATAGACAGCTGAGGCAAGATGCAGGCCAGCTCGGAAACGCCGGTCGGCTGAGGACGTAAATGACCTCCCTGTAGGACTGGCTTTAGCCGGGAAGGCGTCGTATGTCACACCGCAGAATTGAGGGTGCACGCACTCGCGCATTCCCGGCTAAAGCCGGTCCCACTCAAAGAAGCGGCGCGGCACAGTAAATGCTTGATCCGGTCTATACCGCCCTGTCCATTTCCTGCGCCCGGAGCCTGCCATGACCGTCACCGCCAACCTTCCTATCATCGACATGGCCGGCGTCCGTGAAGGCGACGAGGCCGCGATCCGGCGCGCCGGCGAAGCCATCCGCACTGCCTGCAGCGAGAGCGGCTTCTTCTACATCATCAACCACGGCGTGCCCGGACACGTGATCGACAGCACCATGGCCGCCGCGAAAACCTTCTTCGCCTTCGCGCCGGAAATAAAGCGCCAGGTGGCGGTGAACAAGCGCCACCGCGGCTGGCACGCATTGGGTGGGGCGCTGATGTACGAGGCGACCAAACCGGATTTCAAGGAGTTTTTCAGCATCGGCCTGGAGCTGCCAGAGGATGACCCGAGTGTGCTGGCGGGGGAGGCGTTGCGCGGGCCGAACCAGTGGCCGGATTTCATGCCGGCATTGCGGGTGGCGCTGGAGGCGTATTACGAGGAGATGGGCAAGGCCGGCGCTGATCTGTTGAGGGCTGTGGCCGTGGGCTTGGGCATCGAGCCCGGTTTCTTTGCGCCGAAATACGGCAAGCGTTTGCAGCGTACGCAGATGGTCTATTACCCGCCCCATCCACCCCGGGCCGAAGCCGATCAGTTCGGCGTGGCGCCGCACACGGATTATGGCTGTATCACGTTGTTGCATCAGGACAACAGCGGCGGTCTGCAGGTGCGTGAGTTGGGCAGCGGGGCGTGGATCGATGCAACGCCGATCGAGGGCAGTCTGGTGGTGAACGAGGGGGATTTGCTGGCGCGCTGGTCGAATGATCGGTTCCGGTCGACGTTGCATCGGGTGATCAATCAGTCAGGGCATGAGCGGTATTCGATCGCGACGTTTTATGACCCGACCTATGGGGCGGTTGTTGATCCATGCGATTTGGGAATCGAGGCGGCTGCCAGTCGGTATCCGGCGGTGGCGGCGGGGGATTACATACTCAAGCGGATTGATGATTCGATGGCGTATCGGAAGAAGGCGTAGCGATTGAGGCGGATCTCGGATTCGTGTGTATATCCGTTATCTCGGGTGTCGCGGATTATGGTTCCGCCCTTACGGCGGGTCACTTTTTCCAGGAGCCGAAAAAGTAACCAAAAAGGCCCTGCTCCTGGTTGGGTTCCTCCTTCGTCGGAATACCCTCACTCCGACGACGCTCCGTGGGCCCGCGCCGAACGGACATCCATGTCCTAGCGGCGCTCTCGCGGCATCCATGCCGCTCGGCCCACTCCGCGTCGTCTGCGT
>NZ_JASCOY010000140.1:0-9492 GCF_029960075.1 Pseudomonas sp. PS02290 | reverse complement strand
GGCTAAAGCCGGTCCCACTGGCTGGACACGTTGCTTTCAGTGGGACCGGCTTTAGCCGGGAAGGGGCCCGGTTAGGCACAGAAGATTTTCGCGGAGGTTGCAGGGGACTGATTTATTTACAGCGCTTCACCGTAAATCAATCTGTCCCCGGTCTAGCCATGATCCCGAAACTACTTCGTCGGTCTAGCCTCATCCTGATACCGCTTCCCCACTCACCACCACGTCTTTTTTCTTCACCGGTCGGTACAGCACAAAGTAATACGCCCCTAAACACAGCAGCCAGCAGAACACCGCTGTCCAGATGTTGTGGGAGAAGAAGTGCGCGCCCTGGAGCATTCGGCCGACGGAGAAGACGGTGCCCAGGCCCGCCGCGAAGATCAGGCCGGCTTTGGCCAGGCGGGGTTTGCGGTCGCGGAAGACGAAGAACAGGGCGAACAGTGTGAAGCCGGTGGCTGCGTGACCGCCGGGCCAGCAGCGGCCGGGTTTGTCGGTTTGCGGGCGGGGGCTGAGGAGTTCGCTGTAGGTTTCCTGGCCGCCGAATTCTTTCAGGCTCCACGGGCATTGCACCGATGTCACGACTTTCACCGGCGTGACGAAGCTGGTGGATAACGCCATCGACAGCACCATGCAGCCCAACTCGCGTTTCCACGGCTTCAGCACGTTGACGAAGAACGAGGCGATGAAGCTCACGAAGGACAACACGCCGATGGTGATGACGGCCTGTTTGGCGCGGTCATGCAGGACGTCTTCGAGGAAGAAGCTGTGCCGACCGATGAACTCGCCCGCCACCGGGTCGTAGGCCAGTTTGGCGATGTCCATGTCCAGCGAAGTCAGTTCCAGCAATATCAGAACGATGGCGGTCACGGCCGGGATGCCCAGATAAACCCAGAAGTTGATCGGGCGTGAGGCGGGCCGTTCGAGTGCGTGTGACATGGCGAATCCCGTGTAGTGGGCGAGGGGGAGCGGGGGTTTATTGAGCCAGAGCGGTGCGAAGTCTGAGCAGAACGCTGTCGCGGCGCCGTGAACCGCGAGTGAAAAAAACGTTATGCACGGAGGTGCTGGCCCTTGAGCGCGCATCGCCGTAAGCTGCCGCCAACTCTGACCTTGTTGAACGGCCTCTCGCGCCGTGTCCCGGGTCTCGCCACGCCGCATAGGGAGACACGCGCCATGAGAATTCTGCTGGTTGAAGACAACCGCGACATCCTGGCAAACCTCGCCGATTACCTCGGTTTGAAGGGTTACACCGTCGATTGTGCCCAAGACGGCCTGTCCGGGCTGCACCTGGCGGCGACCGAGCATTACGACCTGATCGTGCTCGACATCATGCTGCCCGGCATCGACGGTTACACCCTGTGCAAGCGCCTGCGTGAAGACGCGCGCCGCGACACGCCGGTGATCATGCTCACCGCCCGCGACCAGCTCGACGACCGCCTGCAGGGTTTCCGCTCCGGCGCCGACGACTACCTGCTCAAGCCGTTCGCGCTGTCGGAACTGGCGGCGCGCATCGAGGCGGTGCTGCGTCGTGCGCAGGGTGGGGGGCGGCGTACCTTGCAGGTCGCCGATCTGATCTACGACCTGGACACCCTGGAAGTGACTCGCGAAGGGCGTCTGCTCAAACTCAACCCGGTTGGCCTGAAATTGCTGGCGGTGTTGATGCAGAAGAGCCCTCACGTCCTGCGTCGTGAAGTCCTGGAAGAAGCCCTGTGGGGCGATGACTGCCCCGACAGCGACAGCCTGCGCAGCCATGTTCACCAATTGCGCCAGGTCATCGACAAGCCGTTCGCCAAGCCGCTGTTGCAGACCGTCCACGGTGTCGGATACCGCCTCGCCGAGGGGCGTGATGGAGTTTAAGCAGAGCCTCGCCCAACGGATCATCATCGCCTTCGCGCTGATGAGCGCGCTGGTTGCCGGGTGCTTCGCCATGGGCATCGTCGCGACGGTGCACCTGGTCGAAGAGAAGCTGATTTCGGCCGGGCTGGGCGGCGACCTGACGCGTCTGCTGCTAATGGACAGCGTCAACGACTGGAGCCATCGCCCCGAGCCGGATCAGCTGTTTTACTTCAGCGGCGGCCCGGGGGATTTCGAGCTGCCGAAGGATTTGCGTCACCTGGAACCGGGCTTTCACGAAGTATTTCGCGGGCCGTTGTCCTACCACGCCATGGTTGAGGTCGTAGACGGCCGTCACTACGTGCTGCTTCAGGACCAAAGCGATTTCGAAGAGCGTGAGCGTGTGCTGTTCGCCGTCGTGCTGGTGGGCTTTGTGCTGGCGCTGGCGCTGGCGATCTTCCTCGGCTGGATATTGGCGCGCCGGGTGATGGCGCCGGTGGTACGGCTGGCGCGGCAGGTGCGTCATCGCGATCAGTTGCTCGGCCTCGCCCCGCCTCTCGCCCCCGATTACGCCGCCGACGAAGTGGGTGAGCTGGCGGTGGCCTTCGACGCCACGCTGGGCCGCCTGCGCGATGCCCTGACCCGTGAGCGGATGTTCACCAGCGACGTCAGCCACGAACTGCGCACGCCGTTGATGGTGCTGGCCAGTTCCTGTGAGCTGCTGCTGGAGAACCCGGCGCTGGATCAGCGCGCCCGTGCCCAGGTTGAGCGCGTGGCGCGGGCGTGCGAAGAAATGCGCGATCTGGTGCAGACCTTCCTGATGCTGGCCCGCACCCAGCGCGATGACCTCGCCCTTTACCCGCAACTGACCCTGCAAGGCGCCGCCCAGCAGCTGATCAGCCTGTGGCGCGAACCGATCGAACGCAAAGGCCTGAACCTGGAATACCTGCCCGGCGAGCCCTCCGATACCGCTTACAACGCCACCTTCCTCTATGCCGTGATGGGTAACTTGCTGCGCAACGCGTTGCACTACACCGACACCGGCTTCATCCGCCTGACCCTGCGAGAAGGCGGGTTCATGGTGGAGGATTCCGGCGTGGGGATACCGGAAGAAAAACGTGAGGCGATGTTTCAGCCATTTGTGCGCGGTACCGAGCAACGCGGCGAAGGTTTGGGCCTGGGACTGTCGTTGGTGCAGCGTATCTGCGAGAACCAGGGGTGGTCCGTCAGCCTGGACACCATGGAGCCAAATGGCTGCCGGTTCAGCGTGGACATGGGTTTGCGCCCTGGCAAGGACTCCGCTCGGTTGCCATCGACAAATGTACAGCCTGTGTAAAGGTGCTAAAACAGACCTAGATATGGCCGTATGCTGGCCCTAAGTCCTTGAATAATCTCGTAACATTTGTTCACTTTTTCGGACGCTTTTTTCACATTCATCTGACCTGAGCGTGACGCTTCGCTGCTTAGTTTGGCCCTCTCATCAAAGGGGAGGCAGCCATGAGCAAGCGGATCGAGCTGGATTTTTCACGCAAATACGACGACGAACACGCTAAAAGGTATTTGCGCAAACACAACGATGGACTGGCCAGGCGCCTGTCTGATCGCCGGGACAAACAACTCGCTCGCCGCGCACTGGCGCTGGCGGGCGAACCGGGGCTGGTGCTGGATTTACCCTGCGGCGCAGGACGTTTCTGGCCGGTGCTGGCCGAGAAAGCCAACCGGGTGATCATCGGGGCGGACAACTCGGCTTCCATGGTCAAGATTGCCTGCGAGTCGCAACCCGCGGAGATCGTCAAGCGCGTGCAGCCGCTGCAGACATCGGCGTTTGCCATCGAGATGCCGGACAACGCTGTCGACAGCATCTTCTGCATGCGCTTGATGCATCACATCGGCAAGGCTGAAGACCGCGCCGTGCTGTTGAAAGAGTTTCACCGGGTGAGCCGGGACAGCGTGATCGTGTCGCTGTGGGTGGATGGCAATTTCAAGGCCTGGAAGCGGCGCCGCGCTGAAGGGTCGCGGCCGAAACATGATTATCAGAATCGCTTCGTGCTGCCGGTGGCCACCGTAGAGGCAGAATTTGAACAGGCAGGGTTTCGGATTCAGGAGCGCCTGGATTTCCTGCCGATGTACGCCATGTGGCGTGTGTATCTATTACGTAAGAGGTAACAGGATGGCCGTGGATTTCGCAACAGAGTTAGCCGTTCCCGCCAAGGACCGCTTCGCCTATTTCTGGAACACACGGGGTGAGTGGGTTGAAGAGCCCAACGTGCGCCGTGGCGGTGAAAGTGGCGTGCAGCGTGTCGTCTCGGAAAACGGTCGGCTGCTCTATGTGAAGCGCCAGACCGGCCATATCTATCGCAGCTGGCTGCACCCGTTTGGCCGTCCGACCGTGCTGCGCGAGCGCGATGCCCTCGAAGGTCTTCGCCAGCTCGACGTCAACGTGCCGCGCATGGTGTTCTGTGGTGCCGAGCGCGATGAGAACAACGAGTGGCGTGCATTGCTGGTCACGGCCTCGCTGGACGGCTTCGACGAATTTGAAAACTGGCTGCGTGCCGGCGGTCGCGAGCAGCACGGCGAAGTGGTGTACGAGCAGATGCTTCAGGAAATCGCCAGCAACCTGGCCCGTATGCACAAGGGTCGCTGGCAGCACAGCTGCATTTACATCAAGCACGTTTTCGTTCGCGTCGTGGGCGAGGGCGCCAATGCCAAGGCTGAGGTCGCGTTGCTCGATCTGGAGAAATGCCGTCAGCGGCTGACGTCTTATGCCGCCGCCCAGCACGACATGAAACAACTGCGTCGCCATTCGTCGTTTCAGCCAGCGGACTGGACCAAGCTGGTCTACTTTTACGAGACCGCGTTTGGCAGGCCCATCAAAGGTTTACAGCGATGAAGTTAGAAATGGCGCGAGGTTTGTTTTTGGTCGGGGCGTTGGGGGTGACTTCCATCGCGTTGGCCGCCTGGGATCAACCCGGGCCGAAGATTTTGAGCGCAGTGCATGGCGAAGGCCATTGCCCGCTGCCTCGGGTGGCCAAGATGTCCGACACGGCCCGGCCTGATCACGATCTGCTCCTGTTGATGTTCGGCCTGGCCCAGGGAAGCGGACCACAAGGCTGATTCCTTTCTGTTGCACTGACCTAAAGGCCCCGAAGATCGGGGCCTTTTTTGTGGGCGTGGGGCCAGGTTCGTGTATCAGTTACGAGCATCCATCGTGGCACTCGAATGGCCATTGCCTTCGGGCTGCGGCTCGTCCCGTCGCGCCAGCAGCGTATACACGCACGGCAGCACAAAGAGCGTGAACAACGTCCCCACCGACATGCCTGTGGCAATCACCAGACCAATGTCAAAGCGGCTGACCGCGCCCGCACCGGTGGCGAGGATCAGCGGCACCATGCCGAACACCATCGCTGCCGTGGTCATCAGTACGGGCCGCAAGCGAATCGCCGCCGCTTCCTCGACCGCTTCGCGGGCGGTCAGGCCCTTGTCGCGGCGGAGCTGGTTGGCGAATTCGACGATCAGAATGCCGTGCTTGCTGATCAGCCCGATCAACGTGACCAGACCCACCTGGGTGTAGATGTTCAGCGACGAGATCCCGAGGAACAGCGGAATCAGCGCGCCGCAGATCGACAGCGGCACCGTCACCAGAATCACCAGCGGATCGCGGAAGCTCTCGAACTGTGCGGCCAGCACCAGAAAAATGATCGCCAGGGCCAGGCCGAACGTCACCCACAGCGCATTGCCTTCCTGTACGTACTGGCGGGATGCGCCGGCGTAGTCGTAGGCAAAACCCGGCGGCGACTCTTCGATAGCGATCTGTCTCACCAACTCAATCGCCTCGGCCTGACTCACCAGCGGGAAGCCGGAGATGATCGCCGAGTTGAGCTGCTGGAACTGATTGAGCTGCCGGGGTCTGGCCCGGTCGCTGACGGTGATCAGCGTCGACAACGGCAGCATCTTGCCTTCGGTGTTCTTGACGTAGTAATTCGCCAGCCAGGCCGGGTTGTCGCGGTAGGCCCGCTCAACCTGGGCGATGACCTTGTAACTGCGCCCGTCGATGGTGAAGCGGTTGATCTCCGCCTCGCCGAGGAGCGTCGCCAGACTGCCGCCCAAGTCCTGCATCGACACGCCCATCTGCGCGGCTTTGGCGCGGTCGACATCGACCACCACTTCCGGCTTGTCGAAGGCCAGGTCAACGTCCAGAAACGCGAATTTGCCCGATTCGGCGGCGCGTTTCTTGATGCGATCCGTCACCTCCAGCAGCGCGGCATAGTCGCCCGGTGTGTTAATCACGAACTGAAACGGCAGGCCCTCACCGGTGCCGGGCAACGACGGCAGGTTGAAGCCGAAAATCTGCAGCCCGGTGATGCCATTGAGCTTGGCCTGCACCTCAGGCAGCAGCTCCATTTGCGTGCGGCTGCGCTCATCCCATGGCTTGAGCAGGAACCCGCCGACGCCGGTCTGCACCCCATTGAAACCGTTGATCTGGAACGAGGAGTAGTACTCCGGGAACGCTTTGAAAATGCTGATGAACTGGTCGGTGTATTTATTCATGTAATCGAGGTTGGTCGGCTGCGGCGCCGTCGCCATCATGAAGATGATGCCTTGATCCTCGTCCGGCGCCAGTTGCGATTGGCTCAGTTTGAGAAACACCGGAATCAGGCACAGCACCAGCACCGCGAACACGATCACCACCGGCCGGGTATTTAGCGTGCCGTGAAGGACACGCTGATAGCGGACCTTCAGGCTTTCGAAGGCGTGATCGAGTTTGTGCGCCAGGCCGCTGGGGTTCTCGTCCCGACGCAGCAGCACGGCGCACATCATCGGCGACAGGGTCAACGCGACGATTCCGGAGATGACCACTGCGCCGGCCAGCGTCAGGGCGAATTCCTTGAACAGCGCACCGGTCAGTCCCTCCAGAAAACCGATGGGTGCATAGACCGCTGCCAGGGTGATGGTCATCGACACCACCGGCATGGCGATCTCGCGAGCGCCCTCGATGGCCGCATCGAAGGGCGTCTTGCCTTCCTCGATGTGCCGGTGAATGTTCTCCACCACCACGATGGCGTCGTCCACCACCAGACCGATCGCCAGGACCATCGCCAGCAGTGTCAGCAAATTGATCGAATAGCCCATCAACTGCATGAAAAACAGCACCCCGATCATCGACAGCGGGATGGTGATCACCGGGATCAGCACCGAGCGCAAGGCACCCAGGAACAGGAACACCACAACGATGACGATGAGCACCGCTTCGATCAGGGTTTTCACCACTTCATGGATCGAGGCCTGAATGAACAACGTGGCATCGTAGGCGATGGATGCTTTCAGGCTTGGCGGTAGCTGGGCTTCCAGCTCCGGCAGGATGCGCCGCACTTCCTTGATCACGTCCAGCGGGTTCGAGCTGGGCGTGCCCTTGATGCCGATGTACACCGACGGGGTGCCGTCGAACGAGCTGACCGTGTCGTAGTTCTCGGCGCCCATCTCCACCCGCGCCACATCGCCCAGCAGCACGCGACTGTCGCCCACGGTCTTGAGCGGGATGGCCGCGAAGGACTCGGGGGATTTCAGGTCGGTGCTGGCGTTGACGCTGGTGACCACGTACTCGCCCTTCACCTCGCCCGCCGCGGACAGGAAGTTGTACTTGCGCACGGCTTCGGTGACGTCGCTGGCGGTCAGGCCGAAACCGGCGAGCTTGACCGGATCGAGCCACAGGCGCATGGCGAACACCTGATTGCCCAGGATCTCGGCTTCGGCCATGCCCGGCAGCGTCGCCAGCTTCGGCTGAATGACCCGGGACAGGTAATCGGTGATCTGCGGGTTGCTCAGCTCGGCGCTGTAAAAGCTGATGTACATCAGCGCCGAAGCGTCGGCGGCTTCCTTGCTCAGCACCGGGTCTTCGGCGTCCTGGGGCAGCTTGTTCTTGACCTCGTTGGCCTTGGCCAGCAGCTCGGTGTAGAGGCGGTCGCTGTTGGAGCCGATGCGCGCATAAATGGAAATGACCGAGAAGTTCTGCCGACTGACCGAGGTCATGTAGTCGATGCCTTCGGCGCTCGCCAGACTCTGCTGCAGCGGCTGGGTGATGTAGCCCTGAATGGTTTCGGCGTTGGCGCCGGGGTAAGCCGTGGTCACGGTGATCAGCGCGTTTTCCATCTGCGGGTACTGGCGGATGGTCAGCTTGCTGAACGCCTGAAAACCCAGCAGCACGATCAGCAGGCTGATCACGCTGGCGAGCACCGGGCGACGGATGAACGGGTCTGTAAAGGCCATGATCGATTCCTTGATCAGTCAGCTTTGGGCTGGCTGTTCTGCGCCGCGGGGGTGGCGTCAGACCGTGTTGCCGGGTCGGCCACGATGGCGACGGCAGCGCCGTTATCCAGTTTCAACTGGCCGCCGGTGACCACCTGCTCGCCGGGTTTCAATCCTTTGCTGATGATGACCAGCCCGCCGCGACGCTCACCGGTCTCGACGAAGCGCCGCTCGACCATGAGCTGAGGCTCGCCCTTGCTGTTGTGTTCCGGCTGGCCGTCGGCGGTCTTTTTCGGCACGACGACGTACACCGAGTTTCCGTACAGCGTGTAAGTGATCGTGCTTTCCGGCAACACCAGTTGCGGCGTGTCCTGCCCGAGCAGCACTTGCAGGCTGGTGAACATGCCGGGCAGCAGTTGGCTGTCGGGGTTGGGCAGGGTGGCGCGAATCAGCACATTGCGGGTGGTGTCTTCGACCTTGGGGTTGATGGCGCTGATGCGCGCGGTGAATACGCGGTCCGGATAGGCCGCGACGCTCACCTGCACCTGTTGGCCGAGGGCCAGTTTCGGCAGCATCTGCTCAGGTACGAAGAAGTCCGCGTACAGGCTGGTCAGGTCTTGAAGGGTAGCGATCACCGTGCCGCTGGCAAGATAGTCGCCGACGTCAACCTGACGAATGCCGATGGTGCCGGTGAAGGGCGCGAGGATGCGTTTCTTCGCCAGCGAGGCATTCAGTTGCGCGACGGTGGCAGCGGCTTTTTTCTGGGTGGCGGCGAGCTTGTCGAAGTCGCCCCGGGAAATGGCGGATTCGCCCACCAGTTTACTGCCGCGTCCGTACTCGACCTGCGCCAGACCGAGGTCCGCTTCGGCAGTGCCGAGCAGGGCCTTTTCCACATCGCTGTCGAGCTGTAACAGCGGCTGACCGACCTTGACCTTCTGGCCGGATTCAAACTGCACGGCCTTGACCGTGCCCGCGATCTCCAGCGAAAGATCCACGCCCTGGGATGCCTTGAGCGTGCCGATGGCCGGCAGACGATTCTGCCACGGGCGCTCCGCAACAACGGCCACCGCCACATTGATCGGCGGCTTCGGCGCCGTAAATTGCTGGATCTGCTGATAGACCGAAAACGCCTTGTACCCGCCCAGGGCCAGCACCACGATCAGGACAATGCCCAACATGATCAACATGCGGCGACGCAACATATTCCACTTCCTTGGAAAACCGATGAATCAGGCGAGCACGTTAGTCGTGTCGGGGTTTAGTTGCCAGTGGCGGTGATGGATTTTGAGATCAGCAAGCACGGTCCCTGTAGGAGTGAGCTTGCTCGCGAAGACGGTATTTCAGGCTCTGAAGATTTAGCGGATGTTCCATCGTCTTCGCCCGCCACCCCGCGCCCCCAGTTGACCTGCGGTCTCTTTTTAA